>JANOUM010000580.1:0-6798 GCA_031416855.1 Rhodoferax sp.
CGATGCGATGATGACCATCGACAGGGCCATCATGATGGTCTGGTTGACGCCGGCCATGATCGAGGGCAGAGCGCCCGGGATTTCCACCTTCAGCAGCACCTGCCAGCGTGTGCAGCCAAAAGTGATGCCGGCTTCGACCTGCTCCTTGTTGACCTGCCGGATACCAAGGCTGGTCAGGCGCACGACCGGCGGCATGGCAAAGATCACGGTGGCCAGCACACCGGGCACGCGTCCGAGGCCAAACAGCATCGCTGCCGGAATCAGGTACACGAAGGCTGGCATGGTCTGCATGAAGTCCAGCGTGGGTCGCAGGATGGCTGCCACCCGCTCGCTCCTGGCCATCCACAACCCCAGCGGCAGGCCACCCAGCAGGCTCAGTACGGTGGCCGCCATGATCAGCGCCAGTGTCACCATGGTCTGCGGCCAGAAGCCGGTGCCGGCGATCACTACACAGGAGGCCACGCAAAAAAGCGCGAACTTCCAGCCCACGCGCCACAGCCCTGTGAGCACCAGCACGGCGGCGACCAGCCACACCGGCAGCGCGAGCAGGGCCTGTTCCATCGTTTCGGTCAGGCCTTCCACAGCGGCACCAAGCTGCTGCAGGCTGCCGGCGTCGTTCTCG
Source organism: Rhodoferax sp. (assembly GCA_031416855.1). Taxonomy (GTDB): domain Bacteria; phylum Pseudomonadota; class Gammaproteobacteria; order Burkholderiales; family Burkholderiaceae_C; genus CAISIP01. Next base: position 623 of record JANOUM010000580.1, read on the forward strand.
ATCAGCAATTTCACGCCGCGATCGACCCATGCGCCCAGGGGAAAAAACTCAGACATCATGGGCCTCACTCGGGGCAAGTCGCTGCAGCAGTTGCACCTGTGTCACGACACCGAGGTAGTTGCCTGCAGCGTCGACCACCGGGAGGGCGAGCGGACTGCGCACCACCTGCGCCACCAGCCCGTGCAGCCCCAGGTCGCCTGGCACCACCGCGCTGTCGGTCAACAATGCGCCCAGCAAGGACGTTGCGCCGGACTGGAGCGCGTGCAGCAGCGACTCCTGCGTGACGCTGCCCAGCAGGCGCCCGCCGGCCTCGACCACAACCGCCTGGCGCGCGGTGCCGCGTTGCAGTTGCGCGCCGGCACGCATCAGGTCCGAGCGGCCATCGAGCGTGGGTTGCACCACCGGCAGGGCATCGGCGACCGCCAGGTCCCGGGCCACCAGGTACCTGCGTACATCGACACCCTTGAAAAAGGCCCGCACATACGCATCGCTGGGGGTGCGCAGAATTTCGTCCGGTGTGCCGATCTGCACGATGCGCCCGCCCTCCATGATGGCGATGCGGTTGCCGATGCGAAAGGCCTCGTCGAGATCGTGCGACACGAACACGATCGTGCGCCGGTGGTCCTTCTGCAACTGCAGCAACAGCTCCTGCATCTCGGTACGTTTGAGCGGGTCCAGGGCCGAGAACGCCTCGTCCATCAGCATCAGCGACGGATCCACCGCCAGCGCGCGCGCCAGACCCACACGCTGCTGCATGCCACCCGATAGCTCGGCCGGTTTCTTGCCGGCGAATGCAGTAAGGCCCACCTGCTCCAGAACCTCCAGCGCGCGGCGCTCGCGCTGCATGCGCCCGACGCCCGCAACCTCCAGCCCGAAAGCGGTGTTGTCCAGCACCGTGCGGTGCGGCAGCAGGGCGAACGACTGGAACACCATGGCCATGTCCTTGCGCCGCAACGCCACCAGGGCCTTGCGGCCGAGGGCTGCGACGTCATGCCCGCCGACCAGTACCTGGCCGTGGGTCGGCTCGACCAGGCGGTTGAGCAGGCGCACCAGGGTGGACTTGCCCGAACCCGACAGGCCCATCAGGACAAAGATCTCGCCCTCTTCGACCGTGAAATTGGCATCCTTGACACCCACCACCATGCCGGTCTGCTCGAAGATCTGTTCCTTGCTCTGGCCCTGGCGCAACAGCTCCATCGCCTGCGCCGGGTGGGGACCGAATACCTTGTACAGGTTGCGGACGACGACTTTCTCTGCCACGCGCTCAGTCCGCCTGCGCAAACACCGTCAGCACGCCGGTATACCCGTACAGATGGTGGCGCGCGACCTCGCCCCCGGCGAAAAACCCGACCAGCGGCACGTCGCCCAGGGCACGGCGCACGATTTGCAACTCGGCGCTCGGACCGCCAAAATGCGGGCCACCGCGGCCGGAGCAACTCACATAGACCGCACCGGCGATGCGGCGCGCCGGGTGCGGGGCCGCATCGGCCAAAGACGCCGCCAGCGCCGACGCGGTTTCCATGGTCAGTTCCATCGGCTCGAGCTCCTCGCGGATCTCGGCGCAGACACGCACAAGATCGGCCCGCGCAGCCTGCATGTTGCGCTGGCAAAAGGCCAACTGCATGCCGTCATGCACCAGCTCCGACACGGCGATGCCGCGCCGACCCGGATCCAGCCCGACGATGTGACGCACGATCACGTCACTGCCGAAATTGCCCGCCCGCCCGACCGCATTGCCACCGTCCGCGTCGCCCGAGCGCACCAGGCCCACCAGCGTGTTGCGGATCTTCTGGAGCGCGCGTTGGGGCTCCTCCAGCGATACGTCGAGATCGCGCAGCAGCATGTCGAGTGCGGGCTCGCCATCCAGCATGGTGACCAGGTTCTTCTCGGCCGCCGTGATGTTGCGGACCTTTGACAGCGGCTGGCAACCCTGGGTCACACGCGAGACCAGGTGCACATCGGAGCCGAAGGCCACACCGCTGAGGCCACCGCTGAAGACCCCGCGCGCCGCCCCCTGACCGCGGATGTTGCCATCACCGCCGACGGCGAACTGCACCGAGCGGGTGCGGCTGGCCGACAGGCCGCCAAACAGGTAACCGGTTGCGGTGCGGGCCGCCATCTCCTCGATCAGGCCGGCCAGGTCCGGCGTGTTGCCGTCGGCGTGGACCAGCGCGGTATGGGCCTCGAAACCCAGGCCGAGCGGCGCAACGCCGGAAAATACGCGGTATTGGTCGCTGGGCAGGTCGCACAACATGACCGCCATCGCCGGTTGATCGAAATACTCGACGTTATTGGACGCCACTCCCACACCGACGGTACCCGACCAATCGGTGATCCCCGGCAACTCGGCGCCCAGGTGGTCGAGGATCTGCTGGGCGGCTCCTGCATAGTGGTCGGTGATGTAGAGCAGCGCCAACGTGGGTGCGCTGGCATACCCGTGCAAGGCCATCTGGGCGCGCAACTGCGCCAGCACCAACCCGGCCGCCATCATCCATTGCGGATGCGCGGCATGGCCGTAGGGGAACATCTTCATCGACAGCCTCGCGTGGCGCGGCACGGATCAGGCACAAGGCGCCTGGTCAACGGTGGCCGGGCGCCGGCTTGCGCGCGGTCTTGCGTGCCGCGGCCCGGCGGGGCGCCGCTTTGGTGGCCATGCCCCGGGTCGCCTTGGCGGCTTCCTTGGCCAGGCCGGCCGCCAGGTTCTTGGTCGCATCGATGGCGCTGTTGCGGCTAGCGTCCTTCAGGGCGCTGGCGGCGATCTGCTGGAACTGCTGGGTCAGCGACCCCCACAGCTGCAGCGGATCCACCAGCGCTGAAATGCCGGCGGCGCCCTGGTCGGACTTGCCGGCCCTGGCCGCCTTGGCGTCGGCCGACTTGCTGGCCACCGCCTTGGCCGCATGGCCCACCGACGAGGCGGCATTCGACAGCGACTTCGCGGCACCCTCGGCAGTTTCGGTGACGCGTTGCACACCCTGGGCCACCGAATCCGCCGCCTTGAGCTTGAAGGCGTTGGCCACATCGCCGAGGTTGAAGTTCATTCCCTTGAGCGTGGCGAGCGTCATCTTCTGCACCTCCAATGCCTGGATCGTGGCCCCCAGCGCGCGCGAATTTTGCTCCAGCCAGAAATGCACCGCCTTGAGTTCGTCGATGCGTTTTTCGAGCTCCTCGGGGTTCAGCGAAGGGGCCACCCAGTTTGCCAGGTTGGGCATCTGCGGAATGTTCTGCTGCGCCCCCTTGGCCAGGTTCTGCAGGAAATCGAAGCCCGGCACGAACTTGCCGAAGCCGTTGCTGGCTGAATCGCTCATAACATCTCCTGGTTGCGCGCCCGGGATCGGACCCTTGACAGCTTAACGCAATGTGGGGGCCTTGGCGACCGCCAGGCGACGTGAATTCAGTGGCTGTGCATGGCGGCGGTGGCCACCGGCACCTTCGGCTCCAGCCTGCTCGGCACGCCTTTGGCGTCCTTGAACACCAGGGTCAGCGCAATCGTGCTGTCCTTAGGCAAGGCGGCCTTCAGGTCCAGCAGCATCACTTGCAACCCGCCGGGCTTGAGTTCCACGGTCTTGCCGGGCGGCAATTCCAGGCCGCCTTCGACGGCACGCATCGTCATCACGTTGCCATCCATCTTCATCTCGTGCACGACCGGGCTGGCGGCCAGAACGACGAAAAGGGAGAGTTTGCGAAAGTTCATGGTTGTTGCCCCGTGTGACACCGGGCTTGCATGCCTGCGCCAGGGCCCGAAAGAAGATTGACGCCGGTCAATGACACGCGGGGCGGGCGTGGCGCATCATCGTGTTATCGGTCCAACCCATGAGGTTTGCAGTGAACAAGCAGCAGCTAGACAAGTTCAAGCAGCAATTGAAAGCGCAGCGCAGCGATCTGCTGGCGCAACTGGCCCAGTTGCGTGGCGGTGAGGTGGGGCGCGCGCAGGCGTCCGAGGCGCACTTCGGTGATGCCGAGGACACCCGGGCGCAGCGGGTCACCGAACGGGAACTGGAATTTGCGCTGGACGACCACGAGTCTGCGGCCCTGAGCCAGATCGGCGCGGCGCTGGCACGGTTGGAAGCCGGTGTGTACGGCGAATGCATGGACTGCGGCGCCGCCATCGCGCTCGCCCGCCTGCAGGCAGCGCCCCAGGCGATGCGCTGCATCGCGTGCCAGGAAAAATTCGAGCGCGAGGGCGTGACATCGCGCATGTGACGGAGCCGCCGGACGCGGCTTGCCTGCTATCCTGACACCATGGCCGGGCGGGTTTGCTGCGCCCGGCGTCCCGCCATGACCTATACCTTCGCGTCCGCCACTGTACTGCTGTTGCTGATCACCGACCCGTTCGGGAGCATCCCGATATTCGCCAATGCCTTGCGCAATGTTGCGCCTGAGCGGCGCACGCTGGTGATCGTGCGCGAGGTGCTGATCGCCTTTGCGCTGCTGCTGACCTTCATGTTCATCGGCGACGGCTTTCTGCGCGTCATGAACCTCAGCGGCCTGTCGCTGCAGATCGCCGGCGGCGTGATCCTGTTCCTGATCGCACTGCGCATGGTGTTCCCGCCACCCGAGGCCCATACCACCAGCATGGTCGGCGAACCACTGATCGTTCCGCTGGCGGTGCCGGCGCTGGCCGGCCCATCGGCCCTCGCCACCGTGATGCTGCTGGTGTCCGAGGCACCCGAGCGCCGCATGGAATGGATCGCCGCGCTCAGCGTCACCATGCTGGTGTGTGCGGTGGTGCTGGTGCTGGCTGAACGCATCCAGAAGGTGCTGGGTGAGCGCTTCGTGGTGGCGGTTGAGCGGCTGATGGGCTTGATTCTGGTGGCGGTCGCGGTGGAAATGCTGTTGCGCGGGCTCAAGCAGTTCATCCAGCAGTTGCCGCACGGCTGAGCAGGCAGGCAATCAGCCCTGCACGGCGCGGCGGGCGCGTGGTGCCGGCGCTGCGATCTGCTGATCGATGGCGCCGAAAACCGACTGGCCGTCCCGGCCCTTGACCTCGATGCGGATGGTGTCGCCGAACTTCATGTAGGCGGTTGAAGGCTGACCATCCTGGATCGTTTCGATGGCCCGCTTCTCGGCGATGCAGCTGTAGCCCTTGGGCCATTCCATGCGCCCGTTCACCTCCACCCCCTTGTTGCTGACCGTACCGGCACCGACGATGGAGCCGGCACGCACATTGCGCGTCCTGCACAGGTGGGCGATCAACTGGCCGAAGTGGAAGCTCATTTCGGCACCGGCTTCGCACATGCCCACCTTGCGGCCGTTCCAGGTCGACTGCAGCGTCAGGTGCAGACGGCCCTTGTCCCAGGACTCGCCCAGTTCGTCCAGCGTGACTGCCACCGGGCTGAAGGCCGTGGCAGGCTTGCTCTGCACAAAACCGAAGCCCTTGGCGAGTTCGTCGGGAATCAGGTTGCGCAGGCTGACATCGTTGGCCAGTGCGACCAGGCGGATCGCCTCCAGAGCGCGCTCGGGTGACGAACCCATGGGCACGTCGCCGGTCACCACCACCACCTCGGCCTCGAAGTCGATGCCGAAGTCCTCGGACGTGCAGACCACATCGTCACACGGACCCAGCATGTCGTCGCTGACACCCTGGTACATCAACGGATCGGTGTAGAAACTCTCGGGCACCGTGGCCTTGCGCGCGGCGCGCACCAGTTCGACATGGTTGAGATAAGCCGACCCGTCCGCCCACTGGTAGGCCCGGGGCAGCGGCGCCATGCACTGGCGAGGGTCGAACGGGAACACATGGCGCGCCTTGCCGAAGTTGAGGCTGTCCGAGAGGTCCTGCAATTGCGGCGACAGGAAGTTCCAGTCGTCCAGCACCTGCTGCATCCGGTCGGCTATGGCGGTCGCATAATGCGCCGAGGAAAGGTCACGCGAGACAACGACCAATTGGCCATCGCGCGAGCCGTCTTTGTAGGTGGCGAGTTTCATGGGGCCAGTGTATTTCAGATGACGTCGAAAGCTGCAGCGATCCCGAGGCGCGCACTCGCGCTGTTGGCTGCTGGCGTGGTGCTCGCGCACGGTGTGGTGGTGCAACAGGCCACCCGCTTGCTGGCCTCCGGAGATCCCCTCGGAACCCGTGTTTTCAGCACCCGCATCGTGCAGGTCAGGGCTGCGGACACCACGGCCGTCGGGGCGCCACCTGCCCCTGCGGGCCCGCGCGCGCCGAAGATCCCGGCGCC
>JANOUM010000581.1:0-8380 GCA_031416855.1 Rhodoferax sp.
GGTCAATATCGTCAACGTTGACACGCGCGCCTTTATCGGCGGAACTGCCAAGGTCAACGTCGACCAGAGCGGCGCTGCCAGCGGGCAGACCGTGTCGGTCAGCGCGGTGAGTGACTTCCACCATGTGGCGCTGGCGGCCGGCGCCGGTCTGGGTGGTGCGGTGGGTGTGGCGCCTGGGGTGGACGTGACGGTGTTGTCGATCGACACCTTGGCCACGATTGGCACCGGCGCCAACGTCTGGGCCAGGGACGATGTGCGCGTAGACGCGCATGCCACCGAAGACGTGCTGATGATCGGCATGGGCCTGGCCGCAGGCGGCACCGTGGGTGTGGGTGGCGGCATCAGCGTGCTGACCATCAACAACACCACCAACGCGTCGATTCTGGGCTCGGTGAACGCCGGTGGCGATGCGGTCGTCAGGGCGTCGGACGACACCAAGATCATGATGATCAGCGGCGCGCTCGGCGCGGGTTTTGTTGGCATCGGTGCGTCGGTGGGTGTGACTGTCGTCAACAAGGACACCCAGGCCTTTGTGGGTGGTGGCGCTATCGTGAACGCCAAGGGCGGGGGCGTGGGCACTGATGGCGTGTACACCGGCAGCCTGAGCGGCGGCGACACTGCCAGCGGGTTCGCGGGTGGCACGCGCCATGGCCTGGTCGTGCAGGCCGCGTCATCCGAGGAGTTGCTGCAAATTGGCATCGCCGCTGGGTTCGGTTTTGTCGGCGTGTCCGGCACCGCTTCGGTGAGCATCATCAATTCCGGCACCCAGGCCTGGATCGGCGACGCCGATGTGAACCAGACGGTCGGCAACCCGGGTGCGAACGCTGAACAGGGCGTCTACGTGGGCGCCAGCAACGAGTTGCGCGCCACCACCTTCGCCGGTGCGATTGCCGGTGGTTTCGTGGGTGTCGGCGCAGCGGTCAACGTGGGCCTGGTCAACAACGACGTCAGTGCGCAGATCCGCTCTGGCGCCATGGTGACAGCCAGGAAGAACATCGAAGTCAACGCCATGGGCATCAAGGAGGTCGACGGGTATGTGATCGCCGGCGCCGCTGGCTTGGTGGGGGTTGCCGGGGCGATCTCGGTCTGGTCAATCGGGACGCCGCTGTCGCAGAACTACGCGGACAACAACGAAAACGGTTCGACCAAGAACTCCTCCAATGCGATCGAAGGCGATCGCATGAAGTTCAGTTCCGCGAACGTCGATGCCGGTTCAGACCGGATCGATGTCGATGGAACGGTCGATGTCCAGACCGGCGACCAGGTCAAGTACCGCAAGGGGGATACATCCAACGCGGCCATCGTGGGCCTGGTGGACGGCGCTGACTACTTTGTCAGGGTGGAGGATGTGGATGCAGGCAGCGGTGTCGACAACCGGATCGCCCTGTACGACACCAAGGAACACGCCGTTGCGGGTGGGTCAACTGGTCGAGCCAACCTCTCGACAGGCGGCAGCGGCAATGGGCATCGGTTCACGCAAACCGCCGACCAGGACGCCGCCCAGCAGGGTGAAAAAGCCAACACGCTGGTGAACGACAACCTGGCAGGTTCGTTCGGCAACAGCCCGTCCGACCCGAATGCCAACCAGAGCAGCGACGGCCGCCTGGCCAGCATGGTCAACGCTGGCGCGGCCACGGTCAAAGGCAGCGGGCCCAAGGCCTCCGACGTGGCTACGGCACTGGCCAAGGCACCGCCGCCAACGCAGGGTACTTCAAGCACCATCTCCAGCAACACGCAGACCACGGCAGGCGGCGCGATCACGGTGCGTGCGGTGGAGGACTTGAACCTCAACGTGCTGGCCGGTGGCATCGCCATTGGTGTAGTGGGCGCGGGTGCCGGCATCAATGTGGTCAGTCTCGCGTCCAACGTGTCGGCAACGGCCGGCGGCACCCTGAGTGCGGGCGGCACGCTCACGGTCTATGGGGACCTGGACGAAGATGTCAACGTGCTCGCGTTTGCGGGCGCTGGTGGCCTGGTGGGCCTGGGCGCCGCAGTCGCGGTGGTCACCGACTCCAGCACCACCAGCGCGGGCATTTCGGCCGGTGCCACGGTCACCAAGGCCGGGCTCATCGACATCGACGCGGTGGCAAAACAGACCTTCACGGTGCTGACACCCACAGTCGTTGTCGGCCTTGGCGCGATTGGTGCTTCGTTCGCCAAACTCACGGTCGACAATTCCGCGTCGGGTGTGGTCGAAACCTGGGCCTACGTGGGCGCCGGTGCCCAGATCGGGCAGGGTGGGGTGGTGGGCGGCTTGTCGGTCAATGCCACCTCAACAGTGGACGCCACGGTTACGGCCTTCGGCATCGCCGCGGGCGCCATTGCCGGCAGCATCAACTTTTCGTTTGTCGATGTGACGCCTTCGGTCAAGGCGGAGATCGGCGTGGGTGCCCATGTCAAGACCACCGGTGCGGTGACGGTGGACGCCGACACCAACATGGAAGCGAAATCGAAGGTGGTTGGCATTTCCGCTGGTTTGGGCGCGCTGGCCGGTTCGTTTGCCTTCGCCACGCTTTCACCCACCGTGGCAAGCACGCTTGGTGCGGGTGCGAACGTCACCACTGGCTCCGGCAATGTGCGCTTCCGTGCCCGCCACAACGCCGGCGAGACCATCGGGGCCAAGGCGGACGCAATCGCCGGGTCGGGTGGCATCCTGATCGGGCTCTCGGGTGCGGTGGCAGTGTCTACCGCGTCGGCCACGGTTGAAACCGCGGTGCGCGGGAACATCTACTCGACCGACGGTGCAGTCACCGTGGCAGGCGAGGCGGTCAATATCAGCGAAGCCGAGACCAAGGGTGTGGGCATCGGCGGCGTGCTCGGGGCCGGCTTGAGCGTGAGTGTCGCCAAAGTGGGCGGCAGTGTTGACGTGCATTCCGATGCGACGGTGGCGGCCCAGTCGCTGACGGTGACCGCAGACCTCAAGAACACGGCCGATGCGGAGAGTTTTGCGCTGGCGGGCGGTCTGATCGCGGTCGGCATCAACGTTGCCACGGCCGACATTGACGCCACCGTCAAGGCGCACCTGGGGGGATCTTCAGTCACCGCCACGGAAGACGACGTCGCGGTGCAGGCCTCGTCCACCAATGTGGGCAAGGCGCGTGGTCACGGCGTCACCGTGGGCGGCATTGCGGTGGGGGGGATGGTCACCACAGTCGACATCGGCAAGGGCAGCGGCGTGCAGGAGGTCGTGGCCTCGCTCGACGCCGGTGCCAAGATCAATGACGCGCGCTACGTCACCGTCATCGCCGTCAGCGACGACACGGCGTACGCCCAGGGCGAGTCAGCTGGCGGCGGCGCGATCAGCGTCACTGGGTCCCTGGCCGAGACCGACAGCGACCAGAGCACGCAGGTCAACATTGGCGCCGGTTCCAAGATCAGTGCCACGTCGGTCTCGCTGCTGTCCAACAACCTGCAGCAGCTCGACACCAGCTCCGAGGCGCTGTCCTTCGGCCTGGCCACTGGCGCCGGTGCGCTGGCCAACAATAGCGCCACCGGGGACGCGAAGGTCGATATCGGCGCCGGCGCCGAGATCACCGCTGTCAACATTTCCGTGAGCGCGAAGAATGCGTTCTCGAAGGAACATTTCTCCGTCAACCTGCAGTCTGCCTCGGTGTCGCTCGGCGGTGTCACGGCCTTGCTGAGCGACACCGATGTGGGCACCGACTCGGATGCCTTCGAGGCGAAGATCGATGTTGGCAACGGCGCCAAACTCCTGTCGGTGGGCAATGCCGGCACTCCGGGCCTGTTGCGGCTCGAGGCCTTCACCGATGTGGTGGCGCTCGACACGGTCGAGGCCGAGGCCTATGGCCTGCTGGGCATCGCACTGGGCAAATCAGAGATCTCGGCCAACACGCTGGCCAAGGTCAATGTCGACGGCGGCACGATCCGGAGCAATGCCGGCAACGTGGATATCACCACGCGGTCCAACGCCTACGCGCGCACCGACACCAACACCACGATCGCCGTTGCGATCACCGGTGCCGGCGGCTCGGTCAGTATCACCGACCTGGAAACGAACAACGAGATCGTGCTGAACAACGCGACCATCAAGGGCAACGACGTCCATCTGTATGCGGGGCAGGACGCGATCGGCCAGATCAACATCACCGATGGTTACGCAAACTCCAACGTGCAGTCTTACTCGCTGCTGCCCGCCATCGGTGTTCCGATCGCAGAGGTCACGATCGACGAGAACAACACGGTTTCGGTAACGGGCAACTCCAAGATCCAGGCCCTGCAGAACGTATCGCTCATTACCAATGAAGGCATCGGCGGCAACAGGCGCGGCCACGAAAGCGGGGACGTCCTGTCGCTGTCGCTGATTCCCTACGGTGTGTCGGTGAGCGACAACGCCAGCACCAGCAGCAGCAACACCGTCACCATCGGAGCCAATGTCAAGGTCGAGGCGGGTGTCAATAACCAGGCCCTGTTGTACATCGAACCGCTGACACTCGCAGGGGGCGATTACGTAGCAGACCAGGCTCCCTTGACGCCGGCCCAGCGGGCGCTGTTGGACGGCGACCCGGCGGTGCTCAGCGATGCGCAAAAGGCCGTCCTGTTGCTCAGCACGGCGCAGAAGGCCGACCTGGGCCTGGATGAAGGCATCGCCTACGAATATGCACCGCTGGACATTGACTCGATCCCGTTCAGCATCAACAGTGGTACGGTGGTCCAGGCCGTGGCGGGCGCGTTGGGCGGCGGCACGGCCGGCCACTACTACCAGTGGAAGCTGGTGTCCGAGTACTCGACCGAGGTGATCCTCGAAAACGAGAATTTCAGCGACACCTCGCGCTGGCGCGCCCTGGGTACGGACCCTGCGGGCGCGGTCAACAGCGGTGGCCTGCCACTGGACCCAGCCGATGTCGTGGTCTACCAGAGCAATGCCACGTCAGTCATCAGCGATGCACTGGGCGGCAAGTTCTACGTCGTCAAGCCGGTCGAGATCGACGCCCCCAAGCTGGTCTACAAGAACCTGGGCAATGTGCTGCTGGAGCAACGCGACAAAGTGCTGGCCTGGATCGCCAATCACTCCAACAACGCCGAGGCGGTGGCGCGTTACCAGGTGCAACTCGAGCTGATCAATGAGGCCCTGGTTGAACTCGGCCTGGTGACCACGCTGGACACCGAGCCCGGAACACCGGGCAACCAGTCACTCGTCAAGCGCGAACTCGACGTGTTGTTTGTCACGCTGCCGAACGTCTATGCGGCGCCGGGCTCGGTGTTCGTCGAGGCTGATGTCGGCTCGCTGGCGGGCATCGCAACGCGTGTCAACAGCGGCAACTTGCTGGCCCGTGCGGGTGCGAAGATCGACCTGCTGAACAACACGCCCTTCACCATGACGGTGAACGACGCGATCATCAAGGACAGCAAGGTCATTACCCAGGTCGACGGGCAATACACCGTGCTCAACCCGGGCAACGTGTATTTCAACAACGCGATCGGTCCATGGGCCGGTGTTGGCGCCAACAACGCCAACAAGACGATCTCGATCATTCAGAACAAGCTCAACGGTGCCTACGACCTGGGTGGCCTGCCGGCGATCACGCTGGACCAGGACCTGTACATCATCGGCGATGTGATCAACGAGACCGGCAAGGTCACGATCAGGAACGAAGAAGCCAGCATCACCGTGTCGGGCGAAATCCGCGGCAACCCGGTGGAGATCTATGCGGCCAAGGATTTCACGCTCAACAGCGACGACTGGTTCCATACCGGCAAGGACCCGCGCCAACTGATCGACTTCGACACCCTGCGCGCACTCGTCTACAACCAGGACGGGCTGTACCGGGACCTGTCGTACGCCACCGCTGCCGCAACGCCGGACGACCAGTTCGGAGACGACGTGCTGGATGGCATCAACAAACAGGGCGCACGCATCCTGGCCCAGGGCACCATTGCCATCACCGCGCGCTACCTCAACATCAACGGGCTGATCCAAAGCGGCGCGCAGAATGTAGAACTGCACGTAGCCAGCAACTTCGTGCCCAGCGTGACCGGTGAACTGGTTGACAGCAAGGGCACTCCGCTGGCAGGCGTGAGTTTCGGCGCCGAGGCCGTGCCGGTGAAGGCCTACTTCGACGCTGCGCAGCAGGCGATCGTGGTGGAAGACGTGGTGCCCGAGGGCGGCCGCGTGATCCTGGCCGGCCAGATCCTGAGCACCGGCAACGGCATGGTCAAGGCCGCCTACGGCTACGCCAGTGTGGACATCACCAACGACAGCAACTACAAGCTGATCGTCAACCGCATCGACACCACCAAGAACCGCGTCGGCAAGATCACCATCATCGATACCGCGCGCATCAGTGACACGAACACCAACGACCAATCCAAGACCGAATACACGGTTGATGCCAATGGTGTGACGCGCAAGATCTACGATGGTGCCTTGCAGACTTCGGTTGGCGGTGACGACAACTTCAGTCGGATCAACTACACGCTGACCAACACCGCCACGAACCTGGCAGGCCCGATCACTTACGCTCCACGCGCGGGCCTGCATTATGTGTGGACCGAAGGCCAGGAACTGACGCAGACGACGGTCACCAAGTACGAGAAGAACACCTTCAACCTGTTTGGTGGCAACACCGGCTTCGAAGACTGGTTGTCGAATGACGATTCATGGGTCTGGAAGACGTACAAGTTCAAGGACCCACGCCCGCTGCTCGAGTCGGAGGCCCTGGCCATCGACGGCGGGGCGGGCGCCGAGGGAACACCGGCATTTGCCGACGGTGACGCCTATGGAATTTCCTACGTGCGCCAGGTGGATCTGGACGTAGATGTGGTTCCGGGCACGACCAGGGTCTGGAATGTCAACGTTGCGACCGGTGGATGGAAGTATGTTGGAGTCGCCGGGAGCGTGGTCCTGACCGATACTAACTACGGCGACACTGCCCTGTGGGAAGTGGACGCCAGCGTCACAAAGCAGACGGCCACCTATCGCAGCGACTTCGAAAATGCCACGGTCACCGGGCGCAACTGGGAAACCGGTGGCGGCTGGTTGCGCACCAAGACCGTCCACACCGAGATCACCGAGGTGTCCGGTCGCAAGGACTACTACACCCATTCGCTCAAGGCCGACTACGCCATCGGCATCGGGTTTGTCGGCGGCAACGCGTCGACCATCAACGTCAGCAGCAGGCAAGACCTGTTGATTCAGGGCAACATCACGGTCGCCAACGGGGGCTCGACCACGCTGAACTCGACGCAGAGGTCGGTCATCGGAGCCGACAGGGTGGCGATCTTCAACGACGCACCGACTGTGACCGCAGGGTTGGACGTGCGCTTGATTGTTGAGGGCGGGGTGGGTGTGCTCGAGGTCAACGCGGGGCGCAATATCCTGGTCACCGGTGTGGCCGATGTCGCCGGTAGCGGCTTTGCCCCGGGCCAGACGGTCAACACCAGCGCCCTCAAGCTGGGGCAGGTGGTCAGCACGGGTGGCAACACCACCCTGGTCGCCAGGGATGGCCTGGAGGCGTCCGACCCGGGAACTTCGCTGGTGCAGGGCAACCGTGTCGAACTCTCCGTCACCGGCCCGACGGCCGATATCGGCGGCGCCGGCACGCTGCGCGTCAACTCCAACATCCTGGGCACGGGCGGTTTCGCGGCGATTGCCGGCGACGACATCGACGTGAAGGAAACCGTTGGCGACCTCAAGCTGATCCTCGCAACCGGGTTTGCCACCACCGCATCGGTGCAGGGCGGCGGCGACGTGAAGCTGCAAACGGCTTCGGGCTCGATCCTGGACAGCACGCTCGAGTTGACATCGCTGCTCAACGACACGCCGCTGACGGCCCAGCAACTGCGCCTGATCGACCAACTGAACAGCGACGCCGATCCGCAAAACGACATCACGGAGGCAGCGTTCAAGTCACCGGTGTCCCCGGGCCTTTACGCTTACCTGTACCCGCAGGCGGAGTTCAAGGGCGCCACGCCCGTGACGACCAAGCCGGAGACGATGAACGTGGTGGGCGCCAATGTGACGCTGATTGCCGTCAACGGCACAGGTTCCATCGGCCGCAGCCAGGCACCGCAGGTCATTGCTCTTGCCAATGGCTTCGGCGCCCTCAGTGCGCCCGAGCAGGAAGTGTTGGCTGTGGCCAATGCAAGTGACGTGTATGGACGCCAGTACGCCACCTACATTTACAAGGGCAGCGATGGCGTGGCCGACGGCGCGACGCTGAACGGCCTGAAAAACCTGACAGACCCATCGGATCCCCTGACTCGGAAGAACCAGAGTTATACCGAAGCGCAGGTCACGGTGTTTTTTGCCGACACCAGCAGGTGGACCCAGATCAGCTACGTTGCCACGGGCGCCAGCAAGGCGGCACCGATCAATCAGGCGGTGGCCAACAACGCCTATGTGCTGGTCGAGTTCACCGGC
>JANOUM010000582.1:0-3106 GCA_031416855.1 Rhodoferax sp.
CACTGTCATGCCGGGCTTGATGAGCCTGCCCCGGACTCCGATCCGGGGGCATCCAGTGCAGTTGGCGCACTGGATTGCGGATCGAGTCCGCAATGACAGGCGGAGAAAAGTGGTACTTCTGCAATTTCCGTCTCCCTAAGCACCGGCGCCATCAGCGCATTGGCCGGTGCGCCTGGATCAAGTGGCCGGCGATCGACAGCCCGAGCGGCGGGACGTTCGGAAACGGATCGTCCGGCCCATACCAGCCGGCCTCGGCGATTTCCGACTCGTCGATGCGAATCGTGCCGCTGACATAGTCGGCCGTGAAGGCGATCATCAGCGAGTGCGGGAACGGCCAGGGCTGGCTGCCGAAGTACTGCACATTGCGTACTTTCAGCCCCACCTCTTCGAATACCTCGCGGTGCACCGCGTCCTCGATCGATTCCCCTGCCTCCAGAAAACCAGCCAGTGCGGTGAAGAACCGGGTCGGTGAACTGGTGTGGCGCGCCAGCAGTATCGCGTCGCCGTGGCGGATCAGGACCATCATGGCCGGTGAGATCCGGGGATAGGCGCTGTGACCGCAGGCCGGGCAGCGCGCACAGCGCTCACCGGCGACGTGTTCGGTGGCGTTGCCGCACGCACCGCAAAACCGGTGTGTGCGCGCCCATTCGGCAATCTGATAACCGCGCCCTGCGACGGCCACGAGTTCGTCGCCGATGGCGCCGAACAGCGATCGCAGTTTGCGAAACCCGAAACCGGGTGCCGGCGCGTAGTCGCCATCGACCCATGTGCACTGGTAGTAGAGGCCGTCCAGTGTGCCGACCGGCAGCCATGGCGTGCCGGTGGCGCCGATGCCGCCGAGATCCGGGAACGCCAGGTCGATCGCGTGGACCAGTAACGAATCGCCCAGAAAGACCAGATTGCGTGGCGCGTCGTGCTCTTGGGGCGTCAGCAAGGAAACAAATGAATCGGGGGTGCGCAACATGATGGGGCCTTTTGGGAACCCATCCTACCAAACACCCCGTGTGCCGATCAGAAACAAGGGCCTCAACGATCTGCAACAGGATCGGCCGAGGACTGGTGGCAGTTGTCCCGATCGACCATCGTGGCCACACCCTGAATGGGCCGCTTTTCTTGGAGCGGGCCGCCTCTTGCGACGCCCGCCGCTGCCGCTCACACCAAGCGTGTCTCACCCATCAGCACGTCGACGCCAGCCGCGGCGAAGTTGGCGAGGTCGGCCGCAGTTGCCTGCCCTTGGGGGGACGCCATCGCGGCCGCGATCGCGGCCATCGAATCGAACTCGAGTACCGCAACCAGATAGACACCGTGTTTGCCGCCCATACCCATCACGTCGCCATGCGTCACCTCGTAGCTGCGCAGGCCGGGGATGGTCTTGGCCAGTGGAACGTGTTTCTGGAAATAGTAGGCATCGAACGCTGCTGCATCGCCCGGTTGCTGGTAGATGGCAAAGAGTTTGGCCACGAGAATCTCCTGTAATTGCTTACTTGCCCCAACTGTCCTTTAACCCGACCGCCAGATTGAATACCGGTTTGCCTGGTGCATGGTCCACCCGATCGGCCACGAAATAACCGTGGCGCTCGAACTGGAACTTGTCGTCCGCCCTGGCGCTCGCGAGAGAAGGCTCCACCACGGCTTGTACCACCTTCAGGCTGTCCGGATTGAGGCTGGCCAGGAAATCCTTGCCGCCGCTATCCGGCTGTGGTTCGGTGAACAGCCGGTCATACAGGCGCACTTCGGCCGGCACGCCATCGGCCACGGCCACCCAGGTGATCACGCCCTTGACCTTGACGGCGTCCGAGCCCGGCGTGCCGCTCTTGGTGTCGGGCACCAGCAGTGCATGCACCTGGGCCACCGACCCGTCGGCATTGCGGCTGCAACCGGTGCATTCGACCACGTGGCCGTACTTCAGTCGCACCCGGTTGCCGGGGTACAAACGGAAGAACCCCTTGGCCGGGGTTTCCTCGAAGTCGGTGCGCTCGATCCAGATCTCGCGGCCGATCTTGAACTGCCGCCGGCCCAGTTCCGGCAGGTGCGGATGGACCGGCGCGCTGCAGTCGTCAAGCACGCCGGGCAGGCCATTGTTGGCCGCGCCCATGAGATCGTCCCAGTTGGTGATCAGCAGTTTGACCGGGTCAAGCACCGCCATCGCGCGGGGCGCCGACACGTCGAGCGTTTCGCGCAGGCATCCTTCCAGCGTGCTGTAGTCGGTCCAACCGCCGGCCTTGCTGGTGCCGCTTCGATCTGCCAGCAGGCGCAGGCTCGCGGGCGTGTAGCCGCGCCGGCGCAGACCCACCAACGTGGGCATGCGCGGGTCGTCCCAGCCGCTCACCTTGTGGTCGTATACCAGCGCCGCCAGTTTGCGCTTGCTGGTGATTACGTAAGTGACGTTGAGGCGCGCGAACTCGTATTGCCGCGGTGGCGGCGCGTACAGCAGTCCGCCTTCGATGAGGCGCTCGAGCACCCAGTCGTACCACGGGCGCTGGTCTTCGAACTCCAGGGTGCAGATGCTGTGCGTGATCTGCTCCAGCGCGTCCTCGATCGGATGCGCATAGGCGTACATCGGGTAAATACACCACTTGTCGCCAGTGTTGTGGTGTTCGGCGCGCCGTATCCGGTAGATGGTGGGATCGCGCATGTTGATGTTGGGGCTGGCCATGTCGACCTTGGCCCGCAGCACCATGCTGCCGTCCGCGTGTTTGGCATCGCGCATTTCCCGGAAACGCGTCAGGTTGTCGGCTGGCGCGCGGTCGCGGAAGCGACTGTTGACGCCGGGCTTGCCAAAATCGCCCCGGTGCAGGCGCATTTCTTCCGCGCTTTGTTCATCCACATAGGCATGGCCGGACTCGATCAGGTATTCGGCGGCGCGGTACATGAAATCGAAATAGTCGCTTGCATGGTACAGGTGGCTGGTGTCGTTGGCCTGCCAGTCGAACCCGAGCCAGCGCACGGTGTCGATGATGCCGTCGACGAACTCCCGGTCTTCCTTCTCCGGGTTGGTGTCGTCGAAGCGCAGGTGGCAGACGCCTGCGTAGTCGCGGGCCAGCCCGAAATTGACGCAGATGCTCTTGGCGTGGCCGATATGCAGGTAGCCATTGGGTTCGGGAGG
>JANOUM010000583.1:0-3436 GCA_031416855.1 Rhodoferax sp.
GTAACATCGCCGACTGGGCAAGGCACCCGGTCGACACGCCAGAGGGAACAACCATGCGATTGCTTGAGGGCTTTCGGGTACTCGATTTCGGTCGCTTCATTGCCGGCCCGTATTGCGCCGCGCTGCTAGGCGACTACGGCGCCGATGTGATTCGCATCGAACGCGTGCAGGGCGGCGAGGACCGCTACCTGCCGCCGGTGGCTGACAGCGGCGAGGGCGGCATGTACCTGCAGATGAACCGCAACAAGCGCTGCCTTACGCTGGACCTGGCCAGCCCGCAGGGCCGCGCCATCGTGCAACAACTGGTGCGCACTGCCGACGTGGTGGTGGCAAACCTGCCGCCGGCCACGCTGCGCCAGCTGGGGCTGGACTACCCGACGCTGGAGGCGCTCAACCCGCGGGTCGTGCTGGTGGCATCCACCGCCTATGGCACGGTCGGGCCGAACAGCGCACAAGCCGGGTTCGACTCCGTCGGCCAGGCCATGAGTGGCGCCATGTACATGTCCGGACTGCCGGGTGCACCCGCCCGCACGAGCGTGAATTACGTGGATTTCCACACCGCGCAGGCCTGTGCCATGGGCGCCCTCGCCGCGTTATGGGCACGCGAGCGCACCGGGCGCGGCCAACTGGTGGAAGGCTCGCTGTTGCGCTCGGCGCTGATCCAGTCCAACGCTGTGCTGATCGAGCAGGCGGTGCGAGCGCCCAACCGCATTCCGCAGGGAAATCGCGGCTACATGGCCGGGCCGGTCGATGTCTACACCACCCGCACCGGGGCCGTGGTGGTGCAGGCCGTCGGGCAGGCGATGTTCGAGCGCTGGTGTGACCTGGTGCAGCGCCCCGAACTGCGCCAGGACCCCCGCTTCGCCGATGACGTGGTGCGTGGAGCGCACAGCACGGACATCAGCGCGGTGATGGCGGCCTGGTGCGCCGGGCGTACCCGCGATGCGGTGCTCGCGGCGCTGGCGGGCGCGCGGATTCCGGCCGGACCGGTTTACAGTCCTCAGGAGGCGCTCGAGGACGCGCATATCCGGGCCAGCGGCATCCTGCAGCCCTGTGCCTTGCCTGGCTCCGGGCAGCCGTTTCCACTGGCACGCCATCCGGTTGACCTGTCCGACATGCCACCCCCACCGGCGCGTCCTGCGCCCGGGCTGGGCGAACACACCGACGAGATTCTTGGCGCGCTGGGCTACAGCCCGGACGCCGTGGCGGAGCTGCGCGCGCGTGGTATCGCCTGACACGCTGGCGCCCGCGCGAGCGCGATGCCACGCGCGCTACCATTCGCGCAGACCGACCTTGGGCCGGCCAGACCTGGGAAGCGTATGCGAATACTGATTCTTGGCAGCGGCGTGATCGGCGTCACCTGCGCCTATTTTTTGGCCCAGGCCGGGCACCAGGTGACGGTCGTCGACCGCCAAAGCGGCGCGGCGCTGGAGACCAGTTACGCCAATGCCGGTGAAGTCTCCCCGGGTTACTCCGCGCCCTGGGCCGGTCCCGGCGTGCCACTCAAAGCAATCCAGTGGATGCTGATGCAGCACAGCCCGCTGGTGATCTGGCCGATGCTCGATCCCGCCATGTGGCGCTGGGGCGCGTCGATGCTGCGCAACTGCACCGAGGCGCGTTACACCTTGAACAAGGGCCGCATGGTGCGGCTGGCCGAATACAGCCGCGATTGCCTGCGTCAGCTGCGTGTCGACACCGGCATCCGCTACGACGAACGCAGCCAGGGCACGCTGCAGCTGTTTCGCACGCACAAGCAGTTCGACGGCACCGGACGGGACATCGAGATCCTCAAACAATACGGCGTGCCGTACCAGCTGCTCGACCGCGCCGGCTTCATCGCGGTCGAGCCTGCGCTGGCGCATGTCCAGGAGAAGTTCGTCGGCGCGCTGCGCCTGCCCGGTGATGAAACCGGCGACTGCTTCAAGTTCACCCAGAACCTGGCCGGGCTGGCCGTGGCGCTGGGCGCCCGATTCCGTTATGGGGTGCATATCCAGGGCATCTCCAGCGACAGCGCGCGCATCACCGGTGTCACGACGGACCAGGGCCGGTTCACGGCCGACGCCTACCTGGTGGCACTGGGAAGTTATTCTTCCTTGATGCTGCGGCCCATAGGCATCCGCCTGCCGGTGTATCCGGTCAAGGGTTACTCGATCACGGTGCCGATCGACGACCCGGCCCACGCGCCGGAGTCCACCATCATGGACGAGACGCACAAAGTGGCCGTCACCCGACTCGGCGACCGGATCCGGGTCGGCGGCACCGCTGAACTGGCCGGTTACAGCCTGGCCCTGCGCGAAGCGCGCCGCGGCACGCTCAACCACGTGCTGACCGACTTGTTTCCCGGCGCCGGAGACGTGGCGCGCGGCGAGTTCTGGACCGGCCTGCGCCCAATGACCCCGGACGGCACACCGGTGGTGGGCGGCTCACCGTATCCCAACCTGTACCTGGCCACCGGCCATGGCACGCTCGGCTGGACCATGGCCGCCGGTACCGGGCGGGTGATGGCCGACCTGATGTCGGGCAAACCGACCGGGATCAGTCTCGATGGCCTGACCGTCGACCGCTACCGGCAATCGTTCACCAAGCCGCATTGACGCGCGGCGGCGGGGCTGGCCACCGGCGTGGCGCGGCGGCCCCAGCGGCTAAACTTGCGCCATGATCTCCAGGCTTGCTCCCCGCGTCTCGTTCAAGGCGCAAATGCTCAAGGTGCGCGAGGACGCAATTGTGCAGGCGGTCAACCGACTGCTGGCTGAAAAGGGATTCGATGCCATGACCGTCGATGAAGTCGCCGCCAAGGTCGGCATCGCCAAGGCCAGCCTGTACAAACATTTCCCGAGCAAGGAAGACCTGGCCGCGGCGGCCATGGTGCGTGTCATGTGCCGGGCGCAGGAGTTCTTCGGTGCACTGCCGGCGCAGGCGTCACCGCTGGAAAACCTGCGCGCCGCCGTCCGCTGGACGATGGCCCTCAAGCTGGCCGGTGACATGCCCTCACTGCCAAGCCAGAACTCCAGCCTGCGCGCCACTCTGATGGCAAACAGGGTTTACATGGACGGGCTGGTCGATGTCAGCGACCGCCTGGGCGCGTGGATCGAGGCGGCGCAGGCCGATGGCAGCGTCAGCCGCGCGTACCCGGCGTTCGACGTGTTGTACAAGCTGTACGCGCGAGCCTGCGACCCGGTGCTCGAATTCCTGCAGATGGGTGGGCAGCACAGCAACCAGGAAATCATCGAGCTGGTGCTGGGCACCTGCTTTGACGGACTCAACGCACGCTGAAAGCCGGCCTGGCGGTTCGCCGCCCCCTCAACGCACCAGCAAAACGGGCACGCGGCAATGGGCCAACACCTGCGTGGCCACCGAACCCATCACCAGGTTGGCCAGCGCGCCGTGCCCGTGTGAGCCCATCATCAACAGGTCGAACTTGCCGCCTTGGGCGAAC
>JANOUM010000584.1:0-17647 GCA_031416855.1 Rhodoferax sp.
GAGGACAGTTTTTGCCGGATTTGCAGGCCCATAGCCCAGCTATGGGACAAAAAGACGGTGTTCACGGAGTGCGACGAAGTCAAAAATGGACCGCTGCGGTC
This sequence comes from Rhodoferax sp., assembly GCA_031416855.1. Lineage (GTDB taxonomy): Bacteria > Pseudomonadota > Gammaproteobacteria > Burkholderiales > Burkholderiaceae_C > CAISIP01. The sequence continues at coordinate 102 of JANOUM010000584.1, forward strand.
GGTTTGCAGCCGGCGAATCCCAAGCCCGACAGGCTCCTAGCGCCGATGCTGTCCAGCTTGTCGTGCCGGATGCGCTCCGGCAAGGGCCCTTCGAACTGATCGTGAACGCGGCGGGTGTGCTGCATTCGCCTCGCTGGACGCCCGAAAAGAAGGTGGCCAGCGTCAACTACACGCAGATGGCGGAGGTGTTTCGCACCAACACCCTGGGGTCGGCGTTGTTGATGCGGCACTTTTGCGCGCTGTTGGTGCCGCAAAGGCTCAGGCTGCTTTTTTCACCGGCGTGGCCTTGGCCTTCTTGGCCGGCGCTGCTTTTTTCTTGGACTTCAGGGCCGGTTTCTTGGCCGTCATGGCCTTTTTCTTTGCCGGTGCGGCGACGGCCGGCGGGGTGGCCTTGGACGGGGCGGCCGGCGAGGGCGCTGGCGCGGCGGTCTGCGCCGACGCCACAATGGAGATGAAACCGGCGAGCAGGGCAACAAGGAGCTTGTTCATGGAGAGTCCAGGGTGGAGGTGGGTGGAGGTGGGTGGAGGTGGGTGCAGCCTGGACCAGCGCCGGGCCTGTTTCCACAACGGCCGACAGGGCTCGGCGTTGACAGGCGCGGCCTGGGGGATTGGCCGTTGGTGTGGACCGCGCCCGTTCGTGTTGCCGCGTCAGGCAAACACCTCGAACAGGCCGGCGGCGCCCATGCCACCACCCACGCACATCGACACCACCACATACCGGGCCTTGCGCCGGCGGCCTTCCAGCAGGGCATGGCCGGCCAGGCGTGCGCCGGTCATGCCGAAAGGGTGGCCGATGGCGATCGAGCCGCCGTTGACGTTGTACTTGGCGGGGTCGATGCCCAGTGTGTCACGGCTGTACAGGCACTGGCTGGCGAAGGCCTCGTTCAACTCCCACAGGTCGATGTCGGCGACCTTCAGGCCATGGCGTTGCAACAGCCGCGGCACGGCAAATACCGGGCCGATGCCCATCTCGTCGGGCTGGCAGCCGGCCACCGCCCAGCCCTTGAAGGCGCCCAGGGGTTGCAGGCCGCGACGCTCGGCTTCGCGCGCTTCCATCAGAACCAGCGCGGCGGCGCCATCGGACAACTGGCTGGCGTTGCCAGCGGTGATGTACTTGCCCGGCCCTTTCACCGGTTCGAGCCGGGCCAGGCCCTCCAGGGTGGTTTCGGGCCGGTTGCATTCGTCCCGGTCGACGATCGCGTCGACCAGGGTCTCGGCCTTGGTCAGCTTGTCGACCAGCTTCATCTGCGTCCTGACGGAAATGATCTCGTCCTTGAACAGGCCGGCGCCTTGCGCGGCCGCCATGCGGCGCTGCGACTCCAGCGCATAGGCATCCTGCGCGCCACGGCTGATCCTGTAGCGCTCGGCCACGACGTCGGCGGTGTCGATCATCGGCATCCAGAAATCCGGGTACAGGTCGGTCAGCCGCGTGTCGCGCCCGCCGCCGCCGCCGCCCTGCAAACTGATCGAGTCGACACCACAACCGATCACCACGCTGGCGCCTTCCTCCACGATATGGTGTGCGGCGTTGGCGATCGCGTTCAGGCCGGACGAACACGCGCGGTGCAACGAGACGCCCGAGGTCGTGACCGGCAAACCGGCTAGCAGGGCCGCCGCCCGGGCGACGTTGCCATGCGCCGCCACGCTGCCGGCGACGACATCCTCGACCTCGGCCGGGTCCACGCCGGCGCGTTGCACGGCGTGTTCGATGGCGTGGCCCAGCATGGTCATGGCGGGCGTGTTGTTGAAGCCGCCGCGCATGGACTTGGCGAGTCCGGTGCGGGCATAAGAAACGATGACGGCCTGTCGCATGGGGTGTGCCTCTTTCTGGTTTTGACTGAATGGATGGAAGAAATCTAGCGCAAGTCCGGTCAGGCCGGATCCTGGAAGCGTCGGCCTTGGTCGGCCAGCCGCTCCAGCAGCTGCGATGGCCGGAAGTCCTCGCCCAGCCGCGCATGGAAGTCGCGCATCTTGTCGCGCACCAGGCCCAGGCCCAGGCTGTCGCCGTAGAACATCGGGCCGCCCCGGTAGGCCGGCCAGCCGTAGCCGTTGATCCAGACGATGTCGATGTCGGAGGCACGGATCGCCTTGCCTTCTTCGAGGATCTTGGCGCCCTCGTTGATCATCGGGTAGATACAGCGTTCCAGGATCTCCCCGGCCGGCACCGCGCGCCGGGTGATGCCTTTGCGTGCTGCCAGTTCGAGTATCAGTTGCTCCACCACCGGCGACGGTGTCGCGTTGCGCTGCGTGTCGTAGTCGTAAAAACCGGCGCCGGTCTTCTGGCCGCGCCGGTCGCGCTCGCACAGGATCTCGCGCATGGTCTGGCCGGTCGACGCCTCGCGCGTCCAGCCGAGATCCAGCCCGGCCAGGTCGGACATCGCGAACGGCCCCATCGGGAAACCGAAGTCGAACAAGACGCGGTCCACATCCCAGGGCATGGCACCTTCCAGCACCAGTTGGTGCGCCTCGCGCTGGCGCTGGGCGAGCATGCGGTTGCCGACAAAACCCGGGCCCACGCCCACCAGGGCCGCGACCTTGCCGATGCTGCGTGCCAGCTGCATCGAGGTGGCGATCACCGGTTTGGAGGTCTTGTCGCCGCGCACCACCTCGAGCAGGCGCATCACGTTGGCAGGCGAGAAAAAGTGCAGGCCGATCACCGACTCGGGCCGTTGGGTCGCGCCGGCGATTTCGTTCACGTCCAGGCGCGAGGTGTTGGTGGCCAGCACCGCCCCCGGTTTGGCGATCGCGTCGAGCCGGGCAAACAAGTCCTTCTTGACCGCCATGTCCTCGAACACGGCTTCGATCACCAGGTCGCTGTCGGCCAGCGCGTCGAGCGACAAGGTCGGTGTCAGCAGGGCCATGCGCTGGTCTACGTCGGCCAGCGTCAGGCGGCCGCGCCTGGCGGTGTTCTCGTAGTTGCGCCGGATCGTGGCCACGCCGCGGTCCAGCGCTTCCTGGCGGGTCTCGACGATGGTGACCGCAAGCCCGATGTTCAGGAAATTCATGGCGATGCCACCGCCCATGGTGCCGGCGCCGATGATGCCGATGCGCGCGGTTGGAAGCAGCGGGGTGTCGGCCGGCACGTCCGGCAGTTTCCACACCGCACGCTCGGAGAAGAACACATAACGCTGCGCCGCCGACTGGGCACTGGCGACCAGTTGCAGGAACAGCTTGCGCTCGACGGCCATACCTTCGTCGAAGGGCAGGTTCACGGCCGCCTCGACACAGCGGATGATGGATTCGGGGGCCTCGTATCCCCGGAACTTCTTGGCATTGGCCTTGCGGAAGTTCGCAAAGATCTCCGGTCGTCCGCGGGCCGCGGCGAGTTTTTCGTCGAGGTCGCGCACCTTCTTCAGCGGCCGGTTCTCCGCCAGCACCTGGCGCGCAAAGGCAACCGCGCCCTCGCGCAGCTTGCCTTCGTCGACCAGCGCATCGACCAGGCCCTGCTCGACACAGGCGCGGGCGCCGATCTGCTGGCCCGAGGTGATCATTTCCAGGGCGTTCTCCACCCCCACGATGCGCGGCAGGCGCTGCGTGCCGCCGGCGCCGGGCAGCAGCCCGAGCTTGACCTCGGGCAGCCCGCACCTGGCCGACGGTACCGCCACCCGGTAGTGGCAGGCCAGCGCCACCTCGAAGCCGCCGCCCAGCGCCGTGCCGTGGATGGCGGCGATCAGCGGCATGCGGGCCGATTCGAATGCACGCAGGGTTTCCAGCGTGTTGGCGCCCTTGGGCGGTTGTCCGAACGCGGCAATGTCTGCACCGGCGATGAAGGTCTTGCCGGCGCAGATCAGCACCAGCGCCCGCACGGCCGGGTTGGCGACCGCCTGGGCCAAACCGAGCGCCAGTCCGTCGCGCACATCGGCCGACAACGCATTGACGGGTGGCGAGTTGAGTGTGAGGACGGCGATGTCTCCGTCGACGTCGAGTTCGGTAACCGGATTGATGGTGGTCATGGTGGGCTTTCGTGCTGCGAAGCGGAGCCTCTCGCTCCGGGCGGTCGTGCAGTGCTCATGCTGTGTGTGGTGGGGTGGTTTCGAGTTCTACCAAGAGGGTACCAGCTGTCACCTGGGCGCCTGCTTCGACGCAAACGCGTTTGACGGTTGCGTCGACCGGAGCAAAGGCGGGGTGCTCCATTTTCATGGCTTCCAGTACGACCAACGAAGCGCCCTTGGTTACGGTCTGGCCGACAACGACGTGCAGCGCGACGATGCGCCCTGCCATCGGCGCGCGCACCAGGCCGGCACTGGCCGTGTTGCGGGCGGCGGCGCCGGCCAGCGTGCGGTCCTCCAGCACGGTCTGGCGGCCGCGCTGTTGCACGTACAGCAAGTCGTGGTCACTGGCGACGGCAAACGTCTCGCGCCCGCCGTCGCCGCTGACGGTGACGTGGTGTGCATCACACGACTCCAGGGTCAGGTCGTCCGCGCCAGCGGCGCTCATGACCCGGTACCGGTTGCCGCCCAGCGCCTGCAGGCTGGCTTCATGGCCCGCACCATCCAGCGCGAAACGCATTGGAACCGGCCAGGCGAGGGCCAGCGCCACGCGGCAGGGGTCGTGCCCCAGATGCCGCGCGCGGGTGGCATACAGGACGATGGCCGCCAATGCCACGCGCAAGGGCGTGATGGAGGCGAGTATTTCCTCGCCGTGGGCCGGGATGAACCCTGTGCTGGCCTTGCCCGCCACAAACTGGGGATGGACCAGGCAGGCGGCAAGAAACGCCTGGTTGGTGCGCACGCCCAGCGCCACTGTGGCGTGCAGCGCGTCGCCCAGCATCTGGCACGCGCTGCTGCGGTCGGTGCCGTGCGCCACCAGTTTGGCCACCATCGCGTCGTAATATGGCGGGATGTCTGCACCTGCCTCCAGCGCATGGTCGACGCGTATGGCATCCGACGGCCGCCAGCCCAGCAGCCGGCCGCTCTGGGGCAGGAACCCGTTGGCGGGGTCTTCGGTACACAGGCGCACCTCGATCGCGTGGCCGCCGGTTTCGAAGCGGTGCAGGATCACATCCTGCGAGGTCTCTGGCAGCGGCTCGCCCTGCGCCACCCGCAACTGCCACTCCACCAGGTCGTAACCGGTCAGCGCCTCGGTGACGGGGTGCTCGACCTGCAGCCGGGTGTTCATCTCCATGAAGTAGAAATGCCCCTGTGCGTCGAGCAGGCACTCGATGGTGCCGGCACCCCGGTAATCGATGGCGCGTGCCGCCGCTACCGCCATGTCGCCCATGCGCCGGCGCAGTCGTTGCCCCTCGCCGCCGGCCAGGGCGGGGGAGGGCGCTTCTTCAATCACCTTCTGGTGGCGGCGCTGCACCGAGCAGTCGCGCTCGCCCAGATGCACCACATGGCCATGGGCGTCGGCAAACACCTGGATCTCGACATGCCGCGGCTGGTTGATGTCGCGCTCCAGCAACAGCGTCGACGCACCAAAGGCCGCCTGCGCCTCCGACCGCGCGCTGGACAGTGCCGCGTCCAGGCCTTCTGCCGACAAGACCAGGCGCATGCCACGGCCGCCGCCACCGGCCGTGGCCTTGACCATCAGCGGGTAGCCGATTCGCTCGGCCGCGGTGCGCAGGACGGTGTTGGCTTGGTCATCACCGTCGTAGCCCGGGATACATGGCACCCTGGCCATCTGCATCAGGTGTTTGGCACGCGCCTTGTCGCCCATGGCCCGGATCGCGGCGGGGGGCGGCCCCACCCACACCAGCCCGGCATCCACCACGGCCTGGGCAAAATCAGCGTTCTCGGCCAGGAAGCCGTAACCCGGATGCACCGCCTGCGCGCCGCTGGTCTGCGCAGCGGCGATGATGGCCGCGATGTTCAGGTAGGAGTCGCTCGGCGCCGGCCCGCCGAGTCGCACGGCGCAGTCGGCCTGGCGCACATGCATGGCGTTGACGTCGGCATCAGAATACACCGCCACCACGCGCAGGCCCATGCGGCGGGCGGTGCGGGCAATGCGCACGGCAATCTCGCCGCGGTTGGCGATCAGCAGGGACGCAAAAAAATTTATCATGAACCTCCGTGCTGCGCACTGCGGTGCGAGCCCCTTGGGAGCGGCCCGGCGGGGCTCATGGCCTTGCCACCCCGAACTGCATTGGCCGCACGCTGCGGCGCGCGGACTCGTCGCACAGGCTCAGGCACAGGCCCAGCACGGGGCGGGTGTCGCGCGGGTCGATCACGCCGTCGTCGAGCATCAGGCTGGAGGTGGCGATGGCGCCTTGCTGGCGCTCGAAGGTGTCGATGATGGTTTTCTCTTGGGCCGCCATGGCGGCCGCGTCGATGGTGATGCCTTTGCGCCTGGCGCCTGCCTCGGCCACGATGCGCATGGTGGTGGCGGCCTGTTCGCCGCCCATCACCGCGGTGCGCGCGTTGGGCCAGGAAAACAGGAAGCGCGGTTCATATGCGCGGCCGCACATGCCGTAGTTGCCGGCGCCGAAGGATGCGCCGCACATCACCGTGAGTTGCGGCACGCTGGCGTTGGACACGGCCTGGATCATCTTGGAGCCGTGCTTGATCATGCCGCCACGCTCGTAGGCCTGGCCCACCATGTAGCCAGTGGTGTTCTGCAGGTACAGCAGCGGCGTGCCGCTCTGGCAGCAGGCCTGAATGAAATGGGTGGCCTTGTTGGCGCCATCCGGGTCGAGCGGACCGTTGTTGCTGATGATGCCGACCGGGTGGCCCTGGATGCACGCGTGGCCGGTCACCGTGGCAGCGCCGTACAGCGCCTTGAACTCCAGAAAGTCGGAGTCGTCCACGATGCGCGCGATCACCTCGCGCATGTCAGCCGGTTTGCGGCCGTCGGCTGGCAGGATGCCGAGCAGTTCCTCTGCGTCGAGCCGCGGCGGCAGGCCGCCGGCGGAACGTACTGCCGGGGCCAGATGCCGCTGCCATTGCAGGCGCTGCACCACCTCGCGCGCCAGGCGCACGCCGTCGGCGTCGTCCTCGGCCATGTATTCGCCCAGGCCCGACACCGAGGTGTGCATTTCAGCACCGCCGAGTTCCTCCTCGGTGGCGATCTCGCCGGTGGCAGCTTTCAGCAGCGGCGGCCCGGCCAGGAACGCGCGGGCCCGGCCGCGCACCATGATTACGTAGTCCGACAGCCCCGGCATGTAGGCCCCACCCGCCGTGGACGATCCATGCACCACGGTAACCACCGGCAACCCGGCTGCGGACAGGCGCGCCAGGTTGCGGAAGATGGCGCCGCCAAGCACAAAACCGTCGACCTTGTAACGCAGCAGGTTGGCGCCGGCGCTTTCCACCAGGTGCACGAAAGGCAGCCGGTTTTCGAGCGCCAGGTGCTGGGCGCGCAGGATCTTTTCACGGCCCATGGCGCGGATCGAGCCGGCCTCGATGCCGGCGTCGGAGGCCACCACCATGCAGCGTGTGCCACCGACCGAAGCAATGCCGGTGATCACACCCGCGCCCGGGACGCATTTGGCGGGGTCGGGATGGTCCAGCCCGAAACCGGCCAGGGTGGACAACTCCAGGTAGTCGCTGCCGGGGTCGAGCAGCAGGGCGATGCGGTCGCGCGGCAACAACTGGCCACGTTTGTCGAACAATGATCTGGACTGCGCCGAGCGGTCACGGGTGCGCTGCTCCAGCGCGCGCACCTCGGCCAGAGTGCGCAGCATGTGCTCGCGGTTGCTGGCGAAGGCTTCGCTGTGCGGGTCGATGCGGGTGTCGAACTGGGACATCGGGTCAGGGTTTGGAGGCAGGGGCTGTGGGCCACTGGAACTGCCCGGGCTGCTTGTTGGCAAAACGGCTGAAGGCTTCCCTTGCGTAGTCGCTGGTGCCCGCAATGCCCTGGGCTGCCGCCTCGATGTCCAGCACGCCGTCAAGGGTGCTCCCGAGCGATCCGTTGAGCGCGTCCTTGGTCATCGCCAGCGCCGTGGGGGACGCGCTGGCCAGGGCCTTGGCTAGTTCGCGGGCGCGCGGCATCAGGGCCTCGGGTGCCAGCATCTCCAGCGCAATGCCCAGATCGACCGCCTCGGCGGCACTGACCTCGCGCGCCGAGAACATGATCTCCTTGGCGCGCTGCAAACCCACCACCCGCGGCAGCGTGTACAACGCGCCGTAGTCGGGCACCAGACCGATGCGTCCGAACGCCATGCAAAACCGCGCCCGGTCCGACACCAGCACGATGTCGGCCAGCAGGGCGAGCGAAAAACCGGCGCCAAAGGCGACGCCGTCCACGGCGGCAATCACCGGGCGGTCCAGGGCATGCAGGGCGCGCACGATGCGGTGCGCGCGGCGCATGCTGGCGCGCCACTGGTGCGGCGCGCGGGCCGGGCCGTCGTTCATGCTGCGCACATCGCCGCCGGCGCTGAACGCGCCACTGCCGCCGGTGAGGATGACGGCGCGCACGGTGTCGTCGCGGGTGATCTGCGCCAGCAGGGCGTCGAGTTCGGACACCATGGTGGCACCGAGCGCGTTGCGGGCCTCAGGACGGTTCAATGTGATGGTGGCGACGCCGTTGTCGCAGGTGTAGAGCAGGGTTTCCATGATTTTCTCCTTCGGTCATTGTGCCGTTGCAGCTTGTGGCCGCATTGTCACGCGGGGGACCAGCAGGGGTGGGGCCATGATCGATGATGATCCTGATTGCATTTCGCCCAACCCGTTCCCAAGCTTCCAAGAGCATGAGCATCCGACGCAAGGCCTGTATTGCAGGCGCATTCGAACACCCCACGCGCAAGGCGCCCGACAAGACCGTGGCGCAGCTGCACGCCGAATCGGCCCGTGGCGCACTGCTGGACGCCGGGCTGACGCTGCAGGACGTGGACGGCTACTTCTGCGCCGGCGATGCACCCGGGCTGGGTGCCTTGAGCATGGCCGACTACATCGGCCTGCATCCGCGGCATGTGGACTCGACCGACACTGGCGGCTCGTCCTACCTGATCCATGTGGCGCATGCGGCCCAGGCGATTGCGATGGGCAAGTGCAATGTGGCGCTGATCACCCTGGCCGGCCGTCCACGGTCCGAGGCCTCCAGCGGCACCCAGCCGCGCAATTGGGGTCCGAACGTGCCCGACGTGCCCTTCGAGTCGCCGTTCGGCGCGGTCACCGTCAACATGTACGCGATGGTGGCCATGCGCCACATGGCCGACTGGGGCACCACCGCCGAACAGCTGGCGTGGATCAAGGTGGCGGCGTCGCACCATGCGCAGCACAATCCGCAGGCGATGCTGCGCGATGTGGTGACGGTGCAAGATGTGCTCGATTCGCCGATGATCTCGGACCCGCTGCACAAGCTCGACTGTTGTGTGGTGAGCGACGGCGGCGGCGCGCTGGTGGTCACGCGTCCCGAGATCGCGCGCAGCCTGAAACGCCCGATCGTTCATGTGCTCGGCGCGGGGGAGGCGATCAAGGGCCAGGAGAGCGGCCAGATCGACCTGTCGTTCTCCGGCGCTGCCTGGTCGGGCCCCACTGCTTTTGCCGAAGCCGGCGTGACACCGGCCGACATCCAGTACGCGTCCATTTACGACAGCTTCACCATCACCGTGTTGATGCAGTTGGAGGACCTGGGTTTCTGCAAAAAGGGGGAAGGCGGGCGCTTCGTGGCCGACGGCAACCTGATCTCCGGCGTGGGCAGGCTGCCCTTCAACACCGACGGCGGCGGCCTGTGCAACAACCATCCCGCAAACCGCGGCGGCATCACCAAGGTGATCGAGGCGGTGCGGCAGCTGCGTGGCGAGGCCCACCCGGCGGTGCAGGTGAAGAACTGCGGATTGGCGCTGGCCCAGGGCATGGGGGGCCTGTTGGGCGCACGCCATGGCAGTGCCACGCTGATCCTGGAGCGGGAGTGAACATGGCCACTGACCCCGGGAACGTCCAGCGCGTGGCCCCCGACCCGCCGCTCTATCCGGACAACGCGGAATTCTGGGCCGGCACGGCCGCCGGAAAACTGCTGGTTCGCCACTGCGCAAGTTGTCACAAGCCGCATTGGTACCCGCGCCCGCAGTGCCCGCTATGCATGAGCGACCAGACCGTGTGGAAGGAGTCCGCCGGCACCGGCAGTATCTACACCTTCAGCGTCTGCCGCCGCGTCGGGCCGCAGCCTTTTGTGATCGCCTACGTGCGGCTGGACGACGGCGTGACCATGCTTACCAACATTGTCGATTGCGACTTCGACGCCATCCGCATCGGCGACCGCGTACGGGTGGTGATGCAGGCCAGCGAGAGCGGGGTGATAGTGCCGATGTTCACGCCGGTGCAAGCGCTGCGCCCAGCACCAGGCCTTCGCTGACGGCCCGGGGCAGCCACTGGTCGAACGCGAAAGTTGGCACCTGGTCGAGTGCATGGGCCAGCGTTGATCCATCGAGCAGCGCGCCGAGGAAGATCGCTTCATCCACAACGCAGACCGCGACCCGGGGCCGCAGGCCCTGGCGCCACACCCGCGCGGTTTCGGGCACCCCGGCCTGCAGCAGGCACCCAGCCTCCTGCAGCGCCGGTTCGGCGTCGAAATGGGCACGGACGATGCTCGCAACAGGGTAGGGGCTCGTGACAATCGCAATCCCGCCGGTCAGCAACAGGCGTATGCGCTCGGGCGGGGCGTCGGCCAGCAGGGCAAACGAGGCCGGCACGGGCTCGGCGTCCGCAGCCGTTGCCGCCTGGTGCAGCGCCCACTCCACGCGGGCCACGTCAGCCAGGTAGGGTTCACCGCGCAGTTGCGGATCCACCTGCAAGAATTGGGCGAGTTCGCCGCCCCAGTGTGCGAGATCACCCCGAACCGGTGGATGCCGGTGCCAGAATGCGCGCGCCAGCTGGTCGAAACTCTCCATGCCCAGCAGCGCGGCCGACACGGGGTATGCGGCCAGCAGGCTGCGCTGCGCCTGCGCATGGCTGTTGCTGCGGTACGCCAGCAGGCCACGCGCTCCGTGGAACAAGGATGCAGCGCCACCGGGCAGGGCTTGGTGCCGGCTGAACACGGCGTCGAGCAGGGCTTGCTGCTGGTCTGCCAGCGTTGTCACTACCTGCCCCGGGCCCGGCGGTGTCATGCCAGGGCCGCGGCAGCGGCGTGGCCGGCTTGCAGCGCCTGCTCCAGCAGCACATCGAGGTCCGGCACGTCGGTGTCCCACTCGATCAGGGTGGGGACCGGGCCGAATCGCCCGATGGCATGGCGGTACAGCGCCCATACCGGATCACACACACGGCTGCCGTGGTCGTCGATCACGATGTCGCCGCAATGGGAATGGCCAGCCAGGTGGATCTCGGCGACGGTATCCGGCGCGATGGTATCGAGCCAGTCGCAGCAGGCCTGCAACGGGTCGGTGCCGGCGTCCAGCAATTGCTGGTTCAACGCGTTCACATATAGGTTGTTCACGTCCACCAGCAGGCTGCAACCGGTGCGCCGGGCCAGTGCCGTGAGGAAGGTGGGTTCGTCCATCGTGTCGCCCATCCACTGCACATAGGCCGACAGATTTTCGACCGCGATAGAGCGTCCGAGCTTTTCTTGTGCCTGCTGCACATTCGCCACCATCACCGCCAGCGCCGCTTCGGAGAACGGCACCGGCAGCAGGTCGGCCGCATGCACGGGTGCTGGCCCCTGCGGGCTGCGCCAGGCACCGCGCGCAAAACAGGCATGGTCGCTCACTCGGCAGGGGTCGATGCGCTGCACCAGCCGGTGCAGGCGGTCGAGGTGCCACGGGTCCAGGCCGGCAGCAGACCCGAGCGACAGGCCCACGCCGTGCAGGCTGACCGGGTACAGCGCGCGGCCCTGCGCCAGCACCTGCAGCGCCGCACCGCCGTCGCCAAAGAAGTTCTCGGCGTGCACCTCCAGAAAGCCGATGGCGGGCTGCCGTTGCAGCAGCTCGCCGTAGTGCGGGTGGCGCCAGCCGATGCCGGTCTGCAACTCAGGGCCCTTGTCGAACAGTGCCGGGCATCACAGCAGCGGGAGTCAACTCTTCTTGACCATCTTGGCCTCTTCCATGGACAAACCTTTCATGGTCTTGCAGCTGCCCTTGGCCACGTATTTCCACTCACCCTTGTCCATGTCCATCTTGGCCTTGCCCGCGCAGTCGTGCGTGCCGGCCAGATTGGCGCAGTCGTTCTGACCCATCTTGGCGATGCCGAAACACTTTTGCTTTTCTTGGGCTTCGGCCGGCGTGGCGACCATGGCGAGGGACATAACTGATGCCGCGGCGGCGGCGATCATGGCACGTTGGTTCATGGGGAGGCTCCTGGAAGGTGGGTTGACGGGTTGGGTTGGTCCACCCGCGCATTGTGCCCATGGGAGCACTTGGCAGCGGCTGGTGGGGATTCTGTCGCAGGCCGAACGAGGTTCTTACAGCCACCTGGCAATGCCGCAGCGATGTCACGCATGCGTTTGGCGTCGCCCTTGCTTAAAAGCGGCTGGGCGCGGTCTGCAGACGACCCGTCAGCACGGGCTCACATCATGCTGGGCTGATTTCTTGCCCCAGAGAGATGATGCCCACCGTTGTGCATGCGCGATCTGGAACGGTCTGGCAATACTGCAATGGCGAACATCGAGCATGGCCAGGGAGCGTGACGATCGTGGGCTCCACAAGAGCGTGAGCCCGGGATGACGGTATCGCGCACACGATGGGGATCGGGTGGAGCAATGTGTGGCTCTGCCGTGAAATGATCGGCAGGTGGGGTAGCCCAAAAAGTTCAGGCCATCAGCTGCCTGCGCGCCCGGTGCAGCCGCACGAACAGGTTCTCCTCGCTGATGGCGAGTTGCGCGCACACCGCCTCGGTGGATTCGTCCTGCAACACCCGCAGCCGCACCACGTCGCGCAACGGGGCGGGAAGTGCCTCGATGCGCTCCAACGTGCGTGCCAACAACTGGCGCTGCGCGGCCACCTCGTCGGGGCGCGGATTCGGGCATTCGATGGCCAGGGCGTGGCCGTCTTCGTCGTCCACATCCAGGCTGTCGGTGCCGGCGCGCTGGCGCACCAGGTCGACGATCTTGTGCTTGAGGATGGCGGTGAGCCAGGAGCGCAGGGCGGCGCGGCCGGCGAATGTGGCGCGGTCGGACAAGACCGCTTCGAAGACATCGTGCACCACGTCCTCGGCCAGCATCGGGTCGTGCAGGCGGGCCTTGGCAAAACGCACCAGGGCGCTGCGGTGCGAGACCATGTCGCGCCACGGCACCGGCACAGCCATGCCAGGATTGAAGCTGGAGGGGAAGGCGGCGGCGGTGGCTGGCATCTGTGGCTCCATGTGGATGGTGGGGTCGGTGCAGTGACTGTGCCGGCCCCACCTCCCGCCAGGCTCCCGAATCCTCACAGGGAGATAACATTTGCGTAAGAAGCGCGTGCCGCCGCCGACAATCTGCGCATGCCCGCCACCATTCTTGTTGCCGAAGACCAGGCCGATATCCGCGAACTGCTGGTCATGAACCTGCGCAATGCGGCCTACGAGGTGACCGCGGTGGCCGACGGCGTGGCGGCGCTGGCCAGCCAGAACGAAGTCGCCAGTGACCTGCTGATCCTCGATTTGATGATGCCCGGCATGGACGGCCTGGAGGTGTGCAAGGCGCTGCGCGCACGCGGTCGCAGCAGCCCGATCCTGATGCTGACCGCCAAGTCGACCGAACTGGACCGCGTGCTGGGGCTGGAACTGGGCGCCGACGACTACCTGACCAAGCCGTTCTCACTGGCCGAGTTGCTGGCGCGCGTCAAGGCGCTGTTGCGCCGCGCCGACCTGTTGCGCGCCGCGCAGTCGCAGGCCCGGCAGCAACCCGGGCTGGTGCGCAACGGCGACCTCGAGATCCAGCCCGGCAAACGCAGCGTGCGCTACCGCAACGAGCCGATCGATTTCACCGCGCTGGAGTTCGACCTGCTGCTGCATTTTGCGCAGTCGCCGGGCCATGTGTTCTCGCGCGCGCAACTGCTCAATGCAGTGTGGGGCTATACCCACGACGGGTATGAACACACGGTCACAACCCACATCAACCGCCTGCGGGCCAAGCTCGAGGTCGACCCGATGCGCCCGGAGCTGATCCTGACGGTGCGTGGCGCCGGCTACAAGATGCGCGAGGCACCGCAGTGACAAGCGTGGGGGCCGTAGTTTTTCCGCCGGGCCGCCCCAAGGAAAAATGCGCCCCCTTGGGGGGCAGCGCAGTACACGCAGTGACAAGCGTGGGGGCCTTTAAATGAGCGTCCGGCTCAAGATCGCGCTGACGATTTTTGTCACCGGGGCGCTGACGGCGCTGGGGGTGATCGTCACCGTGCTGCTGGCTTTCCAGCGCTTCGAACATGAAACCGCCTACCACCGGGCCGACCTGTTCCTGGGGCGGGTGGTCGGCATGTACGACAGCATCCTGGACATGCACACCCGCAAGCCCGACGAGTTCAACCAGTTCCTGCGCAACCTGGTGTTGTTCGAGCCCGATACACAGCTGTACCTGCTCGACGCGACAGGGCTGGTTTTGTCCTCTACAGGTACGGCAAAGCTGCCGGCCGGCTTCAGGGTGGCTTTGCCACCGGTGCTGGAGGCCGCCGCCGGTGCCGATATGCCTTATGTGATGGGGGATGACCCCGAACGCATGGACGCCGACGCCGTCATCGCGGCGCGCCCGCTGCGGCGCAACTCGATCGCCGGAGAGACCCCGGCGGCGGGGTACCTGTACCTGGTGTACCACAAACCGCTGGTGTCTGAAGGTCGGTTGCGGGTGTTCGGCAGCACCTTCGCCGGCCCGGCGCTGGTGGCAATCATCGCGGTGGTGCTGGCGGCCACCCTGCTGGCGGCCTGGGTCATCGCCACCGTGACACGTCCGCTGCGCCAGCTCACACTGGCGGTGGCCGCGCTGTCGAGCAGCGGATTCGAGCCAGGTGCACCCGGCGGCGCGCAAGTGCAATTGCCGCGCCAGACACCCGACGAATTCGGCCAATTGACCAGCGCCTTCGGGCGCATGCTCGAGACCTTGCGCCAGCAGTGGACGGCCTTGCGCCGACTGGACCACTTCCGGCGTGAGGGAGTGAGCAACCTGTCGCATGACCTGCGTTCCCCGCTCACCGCCACCGTCGCCTGCCTCGAAACCTTGGAGACGCGCTGGGTCGACGACGCGCAGCGCGACGCCGACCGTGCCCTGGTGGCGATGGCGCTGCGCAATACCCGTAATGCCGCGCGTCTGGTGCAGTCGCTGGGAGACCTGGCGCAGCTTGACGAGCCTGAGTTCAAGCTGCAAACCGAGGTGCTCGACGCCAGTGAACTGCTCGATGACATCGTGCTGCGATTCGGCCAGCGTGCGGCCAAACTTGGCGTGGCGCTGCGCACCGCGCAGTCCGACGAGGCACCAGCGGCCATCGTGGCGCTGGATATCGAGCTCTTCGAGCGTGCCGTGGCCAACCTGGTGGACAACGCGCTCAAGTTCTGTCGCGCGGGTGACAGCATCACCCTCGAGGCCCGCCGGCGGGGCGATCGGGTCGAGGTCCGCGTCAGCGACACCGGCCCCGGTATCGCGCAGGCCGACCTGCCGCAGTTGTTCGACCGCTTCTACCAAAGCCGCACCACCGTGGCACCTGCCACAGGCGAAGGCGGCAAAGGCCTGGGGCTGGCCATCGTCAAGCGCATCGCGGAGCTGCACGGGGGTAACGTGTCGGTGACCAGCACACCCGGGGCCGGCACTCAGGTTATGCTCGTGCTCCCCGCCGCCATGGCTTGAGCGCTGCCGCGCAGTAGCATGGCGGCCGCGCCGTTCGCTTGGCGGGCCGCCCGCCGCCGGGGGCCACCCGATGACCACAAGACCCCATGACTGAACCAGTCCGCCTTTCCAAACGCGTCGCCGAGATGCTGCCGTGCTCACGCCGTGAGGCGGAGCAGTACATCGAAGGCGGCTGGGTGCGTGTTGATGGCCAGGTGGTCGAGACGCCGCAGTTCCGTGTGGGTGGACAGGCCGTGGTGCTCGACCCCAAGGCCAGCCTCGCGCCGTTGTTGCCGGTCACACTGCTGCTGCACAAACCCGCCGGTTACGACTGGGGTTCGGATGGCCCCAGGCCGGCGGCCCAGCTGCTGGTGCCGCAGAACCATTGGGCCCCCGACCGCTCGGGTATCCGGCTGCTCAAGCGCCATTTGCTGGACCAGCGCTGTGTCACACCGCTGGAGCATGCCGCCACCGGGCTGCTGGTGTTCTCGCAGGAGCGCCCGATCCTGCGCAAACTGCTGGAAGACGGCGCGCTGGTCGAGCACGAGGTGATCGTCGACGTGCGCGGGGCGGTGAACGAGGCCGCGTTGGTGCGCCTGCGCCGCTCGCCGGTGGTGGATGGCCGCGCCATGCTGCCGGCCAAGGTCAGTGTGACCAGTGACTCCACTGGTGGCACCAGCCTGCGTTTCGCCACCAAGGGCAGCCACCCCGGCCAACTGGCGCAGATGTGCGAGCAGGCGGGCCTGGCCATCACAGGCATGCGGCGGATTCGTGTTGGCCGGGTGCCATTGGCGGCCCTGCCCGTGGGGCAGTGGCGCTACTTGCTGCCCACCGAGCGGTTCTAGCGTTGCGGGCGCACAGCACCAGGCACCAGGCGCCTCTACGCAGACGCGGGTCGATCATTCGCGTCGCCGGTTCGGCAGAAAGACGCCCGGCGTTTTTTCAAACCGTTGTGCGCAGGCGCTGGAGCAGAACCACCATTGACGCCCCTCCAGAAAAATTGTGTTGCCATCCCGCTGGGCCTCGACCTGCATCTGGCAGACCGGGTCGATCTCGTACCGCCGTGCGAGATTGGTCATTGAAATCGCGTACAGGTCGATCGGTTCGGGCAGGTTCTTGAGCGCCACCGGTCCGCGGTGCTCGAATGTGGCAGTTCTGGCCCAGTCATGCAAGGCCAACGCATCGACGACCGGGCGCGTGCACAGTATCTCGCCGCCAACGGCCTGTGCTGCGGTACGGGCGGCGAGGTTCACCGTCGAGCCGAAGTATCGATGCGCCCGCAGCAGGGCCGGGCCGTGGTGCAGGCCCGCGCGCACCAGTGGCAGCCCCTGCTGGTCGGCGATCGCGCTGTACAGTTGCGAGAGCGCCTGCAGTGCAAGGACCGGGTCCGGAAACACCAAGAATGCGTTGTCCCCGCTGAGTTCCTGCACCGTGCCCAAACGATCGACGGCAGCATGGACCAGGCGATTGAAACTATCGACCAGGTCGGCGGCCGCACGCTCGCCGTGGCTGTCCGTCAAGGCGGTATATCCGGCGATATCGACGAAGCAGAAGGTTGCCAGAACAGACTGGTCGACGGATGTCGCCGCCCCAGCATCGGCATGGACACCGCCCGCATTATCTGTCCCATGATCAGCCAATTGTTTCTCCCTGGTGGGTGGCATGCAGCCCGCGGGTACAGCGCTGGTGGCTGACGCACCGGACCTGCCATGTTGCGGCAGCAGTTCGACCGCCTGGCCGCTGCGCATTCGGCGCAACTGATGCTAACGCATGGCCCCGCAGGGCAGGGTGGCCCGTGGAACGCCGGGGTCAGCAGCGGGGCCCGTCAGCGCGCGAATGGTCCGTCAGCGATCAGAGCGTGCCGAGATGCTACCGGTCGCCCCCGCGCCAGATCGCGCCTGCAGCATGCAATCGGCGCCAACCGGACTGGGTGATGGCCAGACCCACGAAAA
>JANOUM010000585.1:0-3422 GCA_031416855.1 Rhodoferax sp.
AGTCAGGCTTGAGTAGCTGGTGCCAATCCGTTGCGCGATGAGCCGCTGTGACGGCGGCGCGTCAGGGTTGTTCAGCACATCGCGGAATTCGACGACCTCACCTTTCTTGAACTGCGCCGGCAAATTGGTGTCGGCGAGCGGCCTTGGATACACCGATCGTACGCTCGCTTTCATCGCTGTCGCCACTGCGCTACCCAGTTCGATGCGACCCGCTGCTGTCCATTGAAAGCGCTCGATCCTCGCCATGCCTGCGTCATCGACCAGAAACAAGGCGACGGAGGTGCAGGAAAAGCGCTGCTCGCAGGCACTCAGGATCTTGTCGAAAACCGGCCCGGGGTCTCCGGTCGAGCTTCCAATGATCTGCAGCACGTCCGCGGTCGCCTTCTGAGCTGCCAATGTCTCGCTGGCTTCAGCCGTGCGCTGCGCGACCTCTTGCTGCAATACGCCTGTACCCCGAAGGTGGGTCAAGGCCACTGCGGCTTGCGCAGCGAATGCGGCCAGCAGGCTGCGCTCGATGTCTTCGAAGCGGTCTCCCGTGCCGTGTTCGCCTTCGATGTCGGCATACAGGCAGCCCAGCGGGCCATCGGCGGCCACCATCGGCGCCACCAGGCAGCTGCGCTGGTCGCGCGGCGCGGCACCGGCGGGGCCGTGGCGCAGGCGGCTGGCGCCAGTGTCCAGTGCTTCGACCATCCAGGGTGCAACGGCCTGCAGCAGTTCCCCGGCACTTTCGCCCGACGGCAGCTTCGATCCGGCTACGACCGGCGCAACCGCCTGGCCTTGCAGCACCAGCAGCACCCGCTGCGCACCCAGCAGCCGGGCGGCCTCAGTGACGATGGCCGCTTGTAGCGCGGCCTCGGTCGTCAACTTTCCCAGTTTCAGCGGCAGCTGCGCCAGCCGGTCCAGCGGCGAGACTGCGGGTGTTATGGTTGCCTTTGACTTTGTATTAGTTCGCATCACGGGCCGTTGCCTGTTTCAGTGCCAGCACCAGCGCATCCACGCGGATCGGCTTGGTCACGCAGTCGTCCGTACCTGCGGCTCTGTATAGTTTGGTAACTAATACGTTACCATCCACCCAGAACATGGTTGTCGACGAGTACCTGCGTGCAGATGGATCGAACCCGTACAAGCGGTGGTTCGACAGCCTCGACGCGCGGGCGGCCGCCAAGGTCACCACGGCCAAGCTGCGACTTGAACTCGGCAATACGTCGGCCATCAAGTGGTTTGACGGGATGGGTGAATATGTCATTGACTGGGACCCACACACAAGCTGAATCCGATGGCACTGACGCGTGATTTCAAACAAACCGTGACCGAGCGGGTCAAGCGTGACCCCGCATTCGCCCACGCCTTGCTGGACCAAGCGGCGACCCTGTTCCTGAACGGCGAGCCCGAGCCAGCGCGGCTGATTCTGCGTGACCTGGTCAACGCGACGCTTGGGTTCGAGCAATTGGCGACGCTGACGTCCAAACCAAGCAAGAGCCTGCACCGGATGCTTTCGCCCAACGGCAACCCCAGCATGGACAACCTCGCGGCGATCATCGACGCCATCCGGATTCGGCTGAATGTTCATGTGGAGGTGCAGTCTGTGGCTGCCTGAACCGGTCGACATCACTGTGCGGCTCCAGTGTCTGGCCGGCGCTGTATGGATGCCCAACCATTTGCCATCACGATGCCTTGGGCGTGGTTGGTGCAAAGGGGTTGAACAGCTTGACCCCGAACCCGGAAAAGTCGCGCACGTTCCGCGTCACCACGGTCAAGGAGTGGACGGTGGCGGTGGCTGCAATCATGGCGT
Organism: Rhodoferax sp.; assembly: GCA_031416855.1. Lineage (GTDB taxonomy): Bacteria > Pseudomonadota > Gammaproteobacteria > Burkholderiales > Burkholderiaceae_C > CAISIP01. Next base: position 1,793 of record JANOUM010000585.1, read on the forward strand.
CCTCCACCAGGGTGTCGGACTTGCGGTGCAGCAGCCGCGCCCAGACCCGGAACGTATTCGCGTCCATCGGCAGGATGTTGTAGGCGTTCGCCAGCATGTCGGCCCAGGCCTCGATCTCGGCTGCCTTGGCGGCGTCCTGTTCGCGCGCCATCTCGATGCCGCTCTGTATCTCGCCCAAGGTCACAGCCGAGAGGTAAAGATCGGCGTCGGCGACCGACTGCAACCAGGCCACTACGGCACCGTGAGGTCGTGGCTTGCGCAGCTCAGACACGACGTTGGTGTCAAGCAGGTACACCGGTCTACCCCAGGGCCACGGGGTTCCGACGGCGCGCCGCACGCCGAGGCAGCGCGAGCAGCTCGACGCGCCCTTCATTGGTCAGCAACAATTGCTTGAGCGTGGGCCGGGCCGCAGCCTGCAGCCGGCGCCACTGCTCCACCGGCACCAGCACTGCCGCCTCGGCACCGCGTTTGGTCACCATCTGCGGGCCCTCGGCAATACAGGCCTCCAGAAACTCGCTGAAGCGCGCTTTCGCGTCTTGAATCGGCCAGGTTTTCATGGTTTCCACCTCCGTTAAGACTAGTCAGGTGACTAGTCTAAATGCAAAGCATCACTGTTGCCAAGGCCGGCTTGCCATCGGTCGGGCATACGTCGCTGCCAGCGCAAACCCCCTAGCTGGGCGAGGTCAACCGCCTTACATTCGCCATCAATGTAAGGAGTCAAGATGTCCGAAGCCACCCTCACCAGCAAAGGGCAGGTCACCATTCCGGCCGAGCTTCGCAAAGCCATGGGCCTGTCTGCCGGCGAGCGCGTCGTTTTCACGCAACTCGACGATGGCACGACGGTGATGCGCGCCAAGACGCGCTCGATCTTTGAATTGGAGGGACTGCTGAAGGATGCGGTCACGAAGCGCAAGGTGTCGCTCGATGACATGAACATCGGACGCCGCTGATGGCGGGGCTTGACACCACCGTGCTGGTGCGTTGGCTGGTAGCCGACGACCCATTGCAGGCGGCGCTGGTTCGGGCGTTGCTCGAGTCGGGTCGCCGTGATGGCAAGCCGTTCTTCGTGCCGAGCACCGTGCTGCTGGAGCTCGAATGGGTTCTGCGCTCGCGTTATGGGCTGGAAAAGCCGGTCGTGCTTTTGACGTTGAGTGCCCTGCTGGAAACGCAGGAAATCGAAATTCAGTCCGAACCCGCCTTGGAACGCGCGCTGCATCTCTACCGCCAGGGTCGGGACGAGTTTGCGGATTGCCTGCATGCCGGCCTGTGTGCCGCGGCAGGCCAGGCGCCACTGCTCACCTTCGATGCCAAGGCCGCGCGCTTGCCGCAGGTGGAACTGATCGGCAGTTGAACGGAGCGCAGCAGCCTGCATCAGCTGATTCCTCCTTGGCGTGGCTGCGCCAACGCAAGCGCCTGCACCAGCGCATCCACCCGTATCGGCTTGGTCACGTAGTCGTCCATGCCGGCGGCGAGGCATTCCTCGCGGTCACCCTGCATGGCGTTGGCGGTCATGGCGATGATGCGCGGGCGTTGCCCCGCTTTGAATTTGGCTGTGATGCGCCGTGACGCCTCCAGCCCGTCCATCTCCGGCATCTGCACGTCCATCAGCACCACGTCGTAGGGCTGGCGC
>JANOUM010000586.1:0-5594 GCA_031416855.1 Rhodoferax sp.
CGGCTGCTGGTAGCGCTGATCTTTTACCTGGTGTATGCGGCCGGCCTGACCGTGTTTGCCGTCGCACCCGACGCCAGCACCGGCAACTGGAAGGCGGCCGCCATGTCCGGGGCGCTGTTCGGCTTTTTTGCCTATGCCACGTACGACCTCACCAACCTGGCGACCTTGCGCAATTGGCCGATCGGCCTGGCCGCACTCGACATGGCCTGGGGCACGCTGGTGAGCGGCGCGTGTGCCGGCGCCGGTCGCCTGGCACTGGATCGGGTGGCGTCGACCTGAGAGGCCGAGAGTCTTTCGATCATGCCCGCTCACCACGCGATGCGGCACCCGCTGGTTGTTGCAAATGCTCGCCATAGCCCGAGTTATGGCTGTGCATTTCGCCTGGATCGGGCAGCTTCTGGCACGCTGCTCGGACAGGTCCAAAAAACTCTCGGCCTCTGAGTCGGCGCTGCCGGGCGGCATGGGGGCGGCTGGGCGCACCGGCCCGTGGATTGCGACTTGCAGTGTGCGGGATCAGTCCGGCTGTGCAGCCGAAACCGGCAGTATGGCCTGGATGCTTGTGCCACGCCCGGGGGAGGAATGCAGGGTCATGACGCCACCTTCGGATTCGACCCGAAACCGCATGCCGACCAGCCCGTACGCAGACTGCGGCTTGACGCTGGTATCGAAACCGACGCCATCGTCGCGCACCGATACCACCACCTTTTCGTCACGCATGCCCAGGTGGATCCACACCTCGCTCGCCCGGGCGTACTTGGTGATATTCGTGATCGCCTCCTGCACCAGGCGGTAGACGATCAGCTCGGCAGCCGGCCGCAGCCGCACCGGCTCCAGGTCGCAGTGCACCTGGACACCGCTTTGCTCGGCAAACTCCCGCATCAGTATCTCCAGCGTCGCCACCAACCCCAGATTGGCCAGCGCGGAGGGACGCAGGTCCTCAATGATGCGCCGACCCAACGCAATGCTGCTGTTGAGTGTGCCCACGAGATGGGCGAGCAGTTCGACCGAATCGGGCGCGGACCCCGCCAGCCGCGAGCGGATGCGCGCCGCGTCCAACTTGGCCGAGGTCAGCAGCGAGCCCAGTTCGTCGTGCAGGTTGCGCGCCAGCCGGTGCCGCTCGTCCTCGCGCGCGGCCTGCAGATGCTGGGCCAGCTCGGTCAGTTGCGCCGTGCGTTGGACCACCTCGATCTCGAGCCGGTCGCGTTCCGCCTGTAACAGGTGCCGCTGGTCCTGTTGCTGCTTTTCCAGCGCGGTGGTCTGGCGCAAGTACATGAAGAGCGCCAACAACCCGATCGCACTGAGCAGGGCGATGCCGATGCGGCTGACCAGCAAGGTGCGAAAGATGTCATTTTGGCTGCGCGCCACATTGCGCGTCTCGAGCTCCAGCAGTTCGCCGCTGAGTTGGCGCAAGGCGTCCATCTGCTCCTTGCCGATGCCGCTGAGCACGATCTCCGTGCCGGCCTTGCCGCGCCCGTCCTCCATCAGGCGGATGGTCAGCGCCAGCTCCGACAAGCGGGTCTCGGCGAGCTTGTGCAGCTTGGCCAGTACGTCCCGGGACTGGGGTTCGCCGGCGTAATACCGGTCGAGCACGCGAAAGGCTTCGTCGATCTTGACCAGGGCGCGGTCATAGGGTTCACGGTATTCGGTGCGTCCGGTCAACAGGTAGCCGCGCTGGCCGGTTTCGGCATCCAGCACGCTCTGGGCCAGCACCTGGATGGTGCTGCGCACCGCGCTGGTCGCGCCCATTTCGCTGAGTGTGCGGACGGACTGCCAGTAGGCAGACTCGCTGATGGCCATCAGGGCCGCGGTGGCGATACACACCAGCGGGAACATCAGGCGCCCGCGCCGCACAACCTTCAACACGTTCACTGTCGTCCCCCGACCGGAAGTGTGGGATCATCGCGTATGACAAGTACCGCAATCCCATGATTCGTATCGCCATCATCGACGATCACGCTATGGTCCGGGCTGGATTGCGACAATTCTTTGCGGACCAGCCCGACTTTTCCGTGGTGGCCGAAGCCAGCAACGGGCGTGATGCTCTGGACATCGTGCGCAAGGGCGCAGTCGATGTCATCTTGATGGACATCTCGATGCCCGAACACAGCGGAGTGGACGCCCTCACGGCGATCAAGGCGCGCGCGCCCGATCTGCCGGTGCTGATACTCAGCGGGTTCCCGGAGGAGCATTACGCCACTACATTGCTGCGCCAGGGGGCAAGCGGGTACCTGAACAAGGAATGCGACCCGGAGGAAATCGTCAAGGCTATTCGCACCGTGGCGCGCGGCCGCAAGTACATCACCGCCGGTGTCGCGGAGCAGCTGGCCGAAGGGCTTGGCAGCGCCGCGGCCAACCAGCCGCTGCATGCACAGCTGTCCGACCGCGAGTTGCAGGTGTATCTGCGCCTGGCCCGGGGCGAAACCATCGGCCACATGGCGGTAAGCATGTCGCTCAGCGTGAAGACGGTCAGCACCTACCGCACCCGTGTGATGGAAAAGATGCATCTCGAATCGAACAGTGACCTCACCTATTACGCCCTCAAGAACGGCCTGATCCAATAAATCTTGTCAAGTCAGGGTCACCGGGCTGGTGGTTTCGCCGGCTGCGAGTCCGCCGCAATAGGCGATCAGGGCGTCGATCTCGTTGGACTTGTCGAACACGCGGTCTGCGCCGAGCTGCAGGCATTTTCGCCGCACATCGGCCGTCGCGTAGTTGCTCAACACAACCAGCTTGCGGGCGTGCTCCATGGCGCGCGCGCTGCGCAGCACCCCCATCCCCGAACCACCCTTGAGGAAGATGTCGACAATCACCAGGTCCGCCTCGTTGGCAGGCACGGTGAGCCATAACACCGCCGTCGCTTCGTCTTCGGCGGTACCGACCACCTTGACCGCCACCAGCTCTTCCAGAGTCGCAATCAGGCTCTCCCGGATCAGCGGGCTGTCTTCGACGATGTAAGTCTTGAGCGGTTGCATGGAGGCGAGACGCGGATGCCGAAGTATGCGCCCAATTTCCACGCTTGCGCAGGTGCGCCGGAGCCGAGCCCTTGTCGGACAGCTCCTACGGGCAATGCAGCGTAGGACATCTACTACGGCGAAAAGCGCTACCGTCCTGTGGCGCAGGCGGCCGGCCGAACGGATACTTTTTCGACCGGCGACCGTCGTCGTCGCCCAGAAAGGTCTCCCCATGCGAACCCGTCTCCAACGCCTTCTGGCCCTCTCGGTCTTCGCGCTCGCCGCGCAGGCCGGCATCCAGGCCAGCGCCCACGCGCAAGTCAGTTTCAATATCCAGGTCGGGCCGCCAGTGCCGATCTACGAGCAGGCACCGGTCATGGTTCCCGGGTATGTGTGGGCTCCAGGCTACTGGGCCTGGCACGGCGACCGACACGTCTGGATCCGCGGGCGCACCATCGTTCAGCGCGTCGGCTACCGCTGGGAGCCCGATGTCTGGGAGCAGCGCGATAACCGCTATTACCGCCACGTGGGCCGCTGGGAACGCGATACCGCATACCGCGCACCGCCTCGGGCGCAGGGGCCCCGCTTCGCCGGAGACCGTGACGACGACGGCCCGGGCAAGCACGGCAAGCACGGCAAGAAAGGGAAAAAATACAAGGGCGACAAACACGACGGGCGTTGATCCGCGGCACGCGCTCCCGCGCCGGCCGCGTCAACCGGTGATACCGCTGCGTTCCAGGATGTCGCCGACCAGTTCCAGGCGCAGCAGCGGATTGTCGAGCGCCATCAGGCGCTGCCGCACCTGGGTCGACAACGAAAGCAATTCGCACCAGCGGTTGGCCACCCAACCGCAGTCATCCAGCAGGTAAGGTGGTTGCAGCGGCAATGCATCCGCAAAGACGCCTTTGTCCTGCAGCGTTCGGATCAACTTGGCGAGCGCTTCAGCCACGTGTGACAGGTCGGGCGGGACAACGATAACCTGGTCGGGTGGCAGCCGCGAGACGTCGGCCACCCACAGCCCATGTTTGAGCTTTTCACTGCGACTGACTGAAAAGCGCTGCACACCCTGGCAACGAATCACCATCAGACCTGGCTGCGGCACCGAGAATTCGGTGATCGCAGCCAAGGTGCCGACGGTATCGAACGCCTCGTCGGCAAATGCATCACCAGCCGGGCCCGTTCCCGCCGGCCGCTGGACTTCGGAGCCCTGGCGCAGCGCGACCACACCAAAAGGCGCCCCGTGTTTGTGGCACTTGCCGATCATGTCGAGGTAACGCACCTCGAAGATCCGCAGCGCCAGCAGTCCGCCCGGGTACAACACGGTGCCCAGTGGAAACAGCGGCAGCGAATTGAGCGTCAGTGGCTGCACGAAGCCACCGCGTCAGGGCTGCAACGCCGCCTGCCGTAGCGCTGCAACAGTGCTGGCCGGCAGCACGTTGTCCAGGGCGGCCTGCAGGTGGCCGACGGTGCGATCGATGTTGTGCAGCTTCTCCAGGCCGAACAGGCCGACCCGGAAGGACTTGAAGTCAGCCCCTTCGTCGCATTGCAGCGCAACGCCGGCGGCAGTCTGCAGCCCCTGGCCGAGGAATTTCTTGCTCGACTGGATGTCCGCGTCGTCGGTGTAGCTGACCACGACGCCCGGCGCCTGGAATCCTGCCGCTGCGACGCTGCGGATGCCGCGTGACTCGAACAGGGCCCGCACCTTGTCGCCCAGTAATTGCTGCTCGGCGCGCACCTTGGAAAACCCGTAACGCCGGGTTTCCTGCATCACCTCGCGCAGGCGGGTCAGCGCATCGGTGGGCATGGTCGCGTGGTAGGCATGGCCGCCAGCCTCGTAGGCCTCCATGATCTGCATCCACTTGCGCAGGTCGCAGGCAAAACTGCTGCTGGTGGTGCTGTCGATGCGCTGGCGGGCCAGTTCGCTGAGCATGACCATCGCGCAGCAGGGTGAGCCGCTCCAGCCCTTTTGCGGTGCGCTCACCAGCACGTCGATGCCACAGTCGACCATGTCGACCCACATCGCGCCCGAGGCGATGCAATCGAGCACGAACAGGCCACCCACCGCATGCACGGCATCGGCCACGGCGCGCATGTAGCCGTCGGGCAGGATCATGCCGGAGGAGGTTTCCACGTGGGGGGCGAACACCAGATCCGGCTTGTTGGCTTGGATGCTGGCCACCACTTCGTCGATCGGGGCGGGGGCAAACGGCGCCTGCGGGCCTTCGCCGACGCGGCGCGCCTTCAGCACGATGGATTCGGCCGGGATGCGACCCATATCGAAGATCTGCGTCCATCGATAACTGAACCAGCCGTTGCGGATCACCAGCACCTTCTTGTCGTTGGCGAACTGGCGTGCCACGGCTTCCATGCCGAAAGTTCCGCTACCGGGCACCAGCACCGCGGAGCGCGCGTGGTAGACCTCCTTGAGGATGCCGGAGATGTCGCGCATGACACCCTGAAAGTTCTGCGACATGTGGTTCAGGGCACGATCGGTGTAGACGACCGAGAACTCGAGCAGGCCGGTGGGGTCGACGTTGGGCAGCAATCCAGGCATGGTTTTCTCCAGTGAGGCGATGCGCCATTCTGGCAGACAAGACATCTTCTCGGGCATGTACCGCGCCGGTAGCGGTGATGCCGAGCTGC
>JANOUM010000587.1:0-3443 GCA_031416855.1 Rhodoferax sp.
GCCTTCCCGCGTGATGGCTTGCACCGCACAGCGCGGCGCCACCTGGGCACCCGCCGAGACCACGCGTTCGAGCAGGCCCTGGTGGTAACGCGCCGGATGTACCGAGCAGTGCTGCGTGTAGACCACCCCGCCCCAGTACCGGTCGGAGCCGAGTTCCTTGCGCTGTTCGGCGCGCGGCACGGCGAAAGCGTCGACCTCCAGCCCCTTGGGTTGGCATGCGATCCGGGCCGCCAGGGCTTCGTATTGCGCCGCGTTGTGCGCGGCATGAAAGCGGCCGACCTGGCCGAAGTCGCAGTCGATACCCTCGGTGCGCACGAAGTCGGCGATCCAGGCCAGCGAGCGCTGCCCTTCCTTCAGGATGTCGAAGGCGCGTTGTTTGCCATGGCGGCGCGCCAGCTGGTCGAAGGTGGGCTTGATGCTGGTGGAGATCTGGCCACCGTTGCGGCTGCTGCAGCCCCAGCCGGCCTCTTCGGCGTCGAACACCAGCGTCGAGCGTGCGCCGCGCGCGGTCTGCAGGGCCGCATGCAGCCCGGTGTAACCGGCACCCACCACCGCCACATCGATGGTCGGCGGCAGCGGCGTGTCGGGCAGGTGGGGGCGGGGCACGTCGTCCCACCAGTACGGGGCCAGTGTGCACCCCTCCATCAGTTCGGTGTGGTTCATGTCGGTGTCAGTGGCCTGGTGGGCCCAGCAGCATGTCGGCGCCCTTTTCGGCCAGCATGAGGGTGGGGGCATTGGTATTGCCGGAGGTGAGTGAGGGGAAGACCGAGGCGTCGATCACGCGCAGGCCTGACACGCCATGCACCCGCAACTGGTGGTCGACCGCCGCCTGGCGGGGGTCCGGCCCCATGCGGCAGGTGCTGACCGGGTGGAACACGGTGGATGCGCGTTGCGCGATGTCGTCCATCAGCTGCTGTTCCGTCTGGACCGATGGCCCGGGCAGGATCTCGTGCTCGGTCACCTCCTGCAGGGCCGGCGCCGCCGCCAGCTTGCGCAGGAACCGGGTCGCCTGCAGCATCTCGTCGCGGTCGTGTTGGGTGGCCAGCGAGTTGGGCACGATGCGCGGCGTCTGCAAGGCGTCGCGCCCGCGCAGTTCCAGGAAACCCCGACTGTCAGGGCGGCAGGGCTGCGCGCTCAGGGAGAAACCGGGGAAGGTGTCAGGCGCGGTCAGCGCGCGTTTGCCGGGCACGGCGCGCAGGTAGCTCAGCGGCGAAAAGTACAGCTGCATGTTCGGATGCGTCAGGCCCTCGCGCGAGCGGAAGAATCCACCGCCCTGGTTGACGCTGAGCGCCAGCGGCCCGCGGCGCTGCGCCAGGTAACGCAGGCCGGCCCACAGTTTGCCGCGCCAGGTGCCGAGCTCGGCATTCAGCGTTGGCACACGCGAGCGGTAGACATGGTCGATGCACAGGTGGTCCTGCAGGTGCTGGCCCACCGCCGGGCTGTCTGCCAGCACGGGAATGCCCAGCGCCTGCAGCGCCGCACCGGGCCCCACGCCCGAGAGCTGCAGGAGCTGCGGCGAGTTGATCGCCCCACCGGCAAGAATCACCTCGCGCCGCGCGCGGCAGCGATTTTCCTGCCCGTTTTGCAGGTAGGCGACGCCGATTGCGCGCAGGCCCTCGAACAGCACCCGTGTCACGTGGGCGCCGGTTTCCAGGCGCAGGTTCCCGCGCGCCAGGGCGGGGCGCAGGTAGGCGGTGCTGGCGGATTCGCGCATTCCGTTTCGGGTGGTGATCTGGTTGATGGCCACACCTTCGTTCGATGCGCCGTTGATGTCGTCGTTGCGTGCCAGGCCGAGCTGTTCGCCGGCGCGCAGGTAGGTCTCGCACAGCGGGTGGACGTCCGCCCGCACGTCGCTCACATGCATCGGCCCGCCCACGCCGCGCAGGGCGCTGGGGCCATGCGCGCTATCCTCCATCTTCACGAAGTAGGGCAACACGTCGCTCCAACCCCAGCCCGGGTTGCCCAACGCGGCCCAGTCGTCGAAATCGCGCGGCTGCCCGCGCACGAACACCATGGCGTTGATGCTGCTCGACCCGCCCAGTACCTTGCCGCGCGGCCAGTAGCCCTGGCGCCCCGCCAGCGCCGGGTCGGGCTCGGTGCGGTACATCCAGTTCACGCCCGGGTTGTAGAACGACATGCCGTAGCCGATCGGCGTGCGCAGCCAGAAGCGGGCGTCGCTGCCGCCGGCCTCCAGCACCAGCACGGTGAAGCGGCCACAGGCCGTGAGCCGGTTGGCGAGTACACAACCAGCGGATCCGGCGCCCACCACGATGAAATCAAATTCGGTCACGACCGGTCCAGGCTGTCAACAGCGGCCAAGCTTCCCACAGGTAGTGGCTCGCCGCACAGGTCCGTTTTGAAACCAATGTCAAACCACCGCGGGCCGGGGCCGGGGCCGGGACTTGCGCGCAGCTGCGCTCGCCATCCGGTTCTCGAGCACCTGGGCCAGCACGTCGACACCGGCGTCGATCAGCTTGGGTGACACGCCGCCGAAACCCAGCACCAGACCGTTGACAGCCACTGGCGACAAGGCAAACCGGCCGATCGGCGACGCCGTGACCTGGTGCAGGTCGGCATCTCGCGCGATGGCCGCCTCCGAGATCGCCGCCGGAAGATGGCCGATGGTGTGCAGCCCGCTGTGGGTGGGCACCAGGTCCAGCAGGCCGGCCAGGCGCCGCTGCGCTGCCGACAGGAGCGCCTCGTGCCGCTCCAGATAGACATGGCGCATGCGCCGGACATGCGCCGAGAAGTGCCCCTCGTCGATGAACTCGGCCACCACCCCTTGCGTGTGCGAGGCCACGCCCTGCAGGTACTTGTTCATGATGGTGCGAAAGGTGCCCACCAGCGCCGGTGGCGCCAGCAGGTAACCCAGGCGCAGCGCCGGGAACAGCGATTTGCTGAAGGTGCCGACATAGATCACCAGGCCCGTGGTGTCCACGCTCTTGAGTGTGGGCGGCGGCCGGCCGCCGAAGAAGAACTCACCGTCGTAGTCGTCCTCGATCACCCAGGCACCAGCCTGTTCGGCCGCATGCAGCAGCGCGAAGCGCCGCTCCAGGCTCATGACCCAGCCCAGTGGCTGCTGGTGCGACGGGGTGACGAAGGCGAGGCGGAATTGCGGGCTCAGGCGCAGGCCCTCATCGACACGCAGGCCTTCGTCATCCACCGGCACCGGCACCAGGTCGGCACCGCAGGCGATCAGGCTGTTGCGCGCGCCGATCGCCCCCGGGTTCTCGAACCACACCTTTTCGCCCGGGTTCAGCAGCGTGGAGCCGATCAGGTGAAACGCCTGCTGTGCGCCGCCGACGATGAACAGCTGGTCCGGGTCGCAGGTGATGCCGCGGTTTGCGCGCAGGTGCGCGGCCAGTGCGCGGCGCAATTGCGGCGAGCCGTTCGGGTCGCCATAACCCATGATTTCGTCGCGCGAGCCGCGCAGGTACTTGGCC
>JANOUM010000588.1:0-9294 GCA_031416855.1 Rhodoferax sp.
ACGCCGCCCAGCGCGATGCGCACGCCGCGCTGGGCGCACAGCGGCAGCAACGCCGGCAGCGCGGACTGGTCGATCAGGCTATAGCGCCCGGCCAGCAGCAGGGCATCGAGGTCGGCGTTTGCCAGCACGTCCAGGCAGACCTGCACGTCATTCACCCCCAGGCCGATGTGGCGCAGCAGACCTTGTCCGCGCAGGTGCTCCAGCGCCGGCAGTGTTTCGTCCAGCACCTGGCGCAGCCGCTGCGGATAGGCCGCGCCATGCACGCCGGCGTCGCAGTCGTGCACATAGACCGTATCCAGCCGCGCCAGGCCCAGGCGCTGCAGGCTATCGTGGACGCTGCGTTGCACACCTGCGGCCGAATAGTCCCAGCGCTGGTTGAACGGCAACACCCCGACATACCCATGCTGGTCACGGGCCGCCGTGGCATCCGGGTGCAGCAGCCGGCCCACCTTGCTGGAAAGTGCGAAAGCGTCGCGGTCCAGCCCTCGCAGGGCCCGCCCGATACGGTGCTCGCTCAGGCCGTGGCCGTAGTGCGGGGCGGTGTCAAAGCTGCGGCAACCGTCGTCCAGCGCCGCTGACAGGACCGCCTGCGCATCGCCATCCGAGATCGCAGCGAGCAGGTTGCCCAGCGGGGCGCCGCCAAGACCCAACCGAAGCCCATTACGAAGTGGCGGGAACAACATCACCGGAGGCCTCAGACCACAAGCGCGCAGGGTGCGGGCAAACCGCGGGCCGGATGCTTCATGCGCCTGACGATGCAGCCCGGGGCCGTAGGCTGGAACTGGTCCATGACCAGTTCCAGCGTGTTCAGCGCGCGGTCCGCCGTCCGGCGGGCCAGCGCGGCGGCGTTCGTGGCGGCCGATTCGCTGCTGCCGGCGCCATGGACGGCGATGGTCGTGGTCATCATGCGCGTCGACTCCAAAAGACTGCATGGTAGGCCAAGCCGGCGCGTAGCCGCCACCCGGTCTGGTGGCACGCACGGGCCCGCTCCGGTGTCATACTCCTGCGCATGCCACGCCGTCTCGACTGACCCCCTGACTATCCGTTGCCATGGCCGAAACCTCCGCGTTTTCGACGGTTCGCCGGCTCGCCTCGGGACAGGTCGATCCGGCCCGCCCCGCCCTGCTTGGCCGCTTCGAATTGCGCCGCATCCTGGGTCAGGGTGCGCAGTCCGTGGTGTGGCTCGCATTCGATCCGCGGCTGGAGCGCGAGGTGGCGATCAAGCTGATGACGGTCGGTCATGGAACCAGTGCGGCGGCAATTCCCCAATGGCTGCAGGAGGCCCGCCATGTCGGCCGCTTGTCGCATCCGCACATCGTGCCGGTGTTTGAGGCTGATGTGCAGGAACTCCATCCCTACCTGGTGTTCGAATACGTGCCAGGACAGACACTTGCGGCCATCATCGCCGACCGGGGCGCCATGGCGGCCGTCGAAGCCGCCGACCTGATGGCGGACGTGCTCGACGCACTGGCCGCAGCCCACGCGGCGGGTGTGGTGCACCGCGACCTGAAGCCGTCCAATATCATGGTCGACCAATCCGGCCGGGCGCGGGTGATGGATTTCGGCATCGCGGTGCCGATCCGGCCTGGCGATGCGGCGGGTGCGGGTGTCCCCCATGCCGGCACGCCGGGATACATGGCCCCGGAGGCGGCGCAGGGATTGCCGGTGACGCCAGCGGTGGACGTGTTTTCTGCCGGCATGGTGCTGGCGGAAATGCTTGTTGGCCGGCCCCTGGTGGAGGAACGCGATCCCTACCGCGCCATCTACCGGGTACTGCACGAAGCGTTGGAACTGCCCGCGGCGCTGGGTGCCGATGTCGATGACGCGTTGCGCTCCATCGTGACCCGGGCCATTGCGCGCGACCCGTCCCTGCGCCACGCCGATGCGCAGGCCTTCCGGCAGGCCCTGGTCGCCTGGTCGGCGACGGCGTCCGGTGGGGCATCACACGATCTGCCGGGGAGCAGCCAGTCACACATCAACAGCACACTCGCCTTCCTGCTGCGGCGCATGCGCCACACGGCGGATTTCCCCGCCATGTCGGACTCGGTGTTGCGGATCCAGGGCGTCGCCGGTTCGGACACCGAGAGCCTGGGCAGTCTCACCAACGAGATCTTGAAGGATGTGGCACTCACCAACAAACTGCTGCGTCTGGTCAACAGCGCGCATTACGCCCGTGGCGGAGGCAGCATCAGCACGGTGTCGCGGGCGGTCAGCCTGGTGGGTTTCAATGGCATCCGCAACCTGGCGCTCGGCCTGGTGCTGCTGGAGCATATGCAGGACAAGGCGCATGCCGATGTGCTGCGCGATGAATTCGTGCGTTGCCTGATGGCCGGCTCGATTGCGTCAGAACTCTGCCTTCTGGCGCGCGACAGCGAAGAGGCCTTTATCGGCGCCATGTTCCAGAACCTGGGGCGCCTGCTGGCCGAGTTCTATTTCCCCGATGAAGCGCGTGCAGTGCGTGCGACGGTCAGCGGCGCCAGGCCGCCGGTGAGCGAGCCGCTGGCCGCGACGCAGGTGCTGGGGCTGGATTTCGAAACCCTGGGCGTCGGTGTGGCCAAGGCCTGGGGCCTGCCGGAAAGCATCCAGCGCTGCATGCGCAAACCGGCCGGCCTGCCGCCTGCCAGTGCGCCAGCCGACGCGACCGAACGCCTGCGCTGGATCTCGGCGGCCGCCAACGACATGGCCGATGTGCTGCTGCACAGCGGCGCAGCCGATATCGAAGTCCGGCTGGCGCATTGCGGACGGCACTACGCACGGGTGCTGAGTCTGCCCGCCGAGGATGTGAAGGGCAACATCCTGGCCGGCCGCAAGAAACTAATCGAGCTCGCGGCCGCCATGCAATTGCCGGTCAAACCCGGCTCGGGCGCGGCCCGGCTGCTGCAGCTCCCGCAGGGGATGGCGCCGGGCGCTGCCACGGATGATGTGCCGGACCCGCTGGCACTGCAGGCCACCCCCAGCGAAAGGGCGGTTGCGGCGGGTCCGGCGCCGGACCACGATCCCCAGTTTGTGGCGCGGACACTGACGGCGGGCATCCAGGACGTGACCCATGCGATGGTCGAGGATGTCGGGCTCAGCGATGTACTGCGCATGATCCTGGAGACGATGTATCGCGCCATGGCGTTCGAGCGAATTGTTTTTTGCATGCGTGACCCCAAGACCAATACGCTGACCGGTCGTTTCGGGCTCGGTCACGGCGTCGATGCCGTCGTGCGTGACTTCCAGGTGGCGTTGCAGCCGCCCCACCCTGACCTTTTTTCGACCGTGTGCAACCGCGGTGCGGACACCCTTATCAGTGACGCCACCGAGCCGCGTGTGGTCGACCGCCTGCCCGCCTGGTACCGCAAATCAGTGAACGCCACCACGTTCCTCTTGCTGCCGCTGCATATCAAGGGCAAACCATTCGGCCTGATCTATGCCGACATGGGGGCCAAGGGCGGCGTCAAGCTCGACGAGAAGGAGCTGTCGCTGTTGCGCACCCTGCGCAACCAGGCGGTGATGGCGTTCAAGCAGTCCGGCTGAACCGGTTCAACGCGCGATGTAGGGCTGCCCCAGCGGCAGTGCACCGTTGAGCCCGCCATAACTCCGGCCACCGTGCGCCATGGGGGGCGTGCCGAACCAGCGGTCATCACGCGCCTCGCCGGCGCGTTGCCAGCGCACATCGCATGACAGGCGGACCCGGCCGCCACCCATGCGGTTGTCGCAGGAGCCATGCAGGGTGAACGGGTCGAACAGCAGTACGTCGCCGGCGCCGAAATCGGCCGTGAGCAGCCGCGCACCACGGCTGGTCGCGAACGCCACCGCATCCTCGGGAAACGAACCTGGCAGGCCATCCCGGTCGACATCCACGCCACGGAAACGTGCAGCCACATCCTCGAAGCGGTGTGAACCTTCCACCACCACCAGGGGACCCGCGATCAGGGGGGTGTCACCCAGTGGAATCCAAGCGGTGACCAAATGCACGGTGCCCCGGTTCATGTAGACATGGTCGAGGTGCAGGGGGCTGGCGCGACCCTGCACCATAGTGCGCAACCAAAGAAAGTCGAACGGCTCGGTAGGGCCGCCCAGCAGTTCCTGCGTGATCCCGGCCAGTGCCGGGCCATGCGTCAATGCCCGCAACCGGGGTGACTCGCACACGCCGCGCCAGAACGCGTCGAGATCCGGGTGCAGTTGCGCGCGCCGGCTCGTGCCGGTCGCCACCGCATCGTCGATCGGTTGTGCAATCTCGCCCACGGCAGCCAGCCGCCCCAGCACATCACACCGCGCGTCGCGCACGAGATGCGGATCCAGCGCGCCACGCAGCAGCACATAACCGTCCTGGGACATCCGGTGCGCCAGTTCGCCGGGCGCACGCAGGGCCCTCGGCGGGGCTGCCCGCAGCGCGCCCAGGCAATCGGCGGGTACCGGCTGGCCGGCCACGAAGGCAGTCGAGGGCATGGGGCAGTGTCGGTGGTGTCAGGGTTGACCCGGGTTGACGGGTAGCTGATGCTAGTACTAACATGTCAGCTCGTCAATTGTCTATGACCCATCGCCCGCTTGTCTCACCCGCCCCGGCCCCATGCTCACGGGAATTCCCGCCCTGTTGTCACCCGATCTGCTGCATCTGATGGCCAGCATGGGCCATGGCGACGAGCTGGTGCTGGCGGACGCCAATTTTCCGGCCGCCACCCATGCCAGACGGCTGATCCGGGTGCCCGGCAGCAGCGCGCCCGATGTGTTGCACGCGGTTCTGGGACTGTTGCCCCTGGATGACTTCGTACCCCAGCCGGCATGGACGATGCAGGTCGTCGGCGACCCCTCCGCGCGCCCACCGGTGGCGCTCGAATTCGATGCGATTCTGCGCGCCCATGGCTGTGCGCCCAGCGCGGCCCTGGAGCGGTATGCGTTTTACGAACGCGCATCCGCCGCATTTGGGATCGTTGCCACCGGCGAGACACGGATCTACGGCAACATCCTGCTCAAAAAGGGTGTCGTGCGGCCATGAGCGCTGCCAGGCCGCCCGAAGGGGCTCAGCACCGCAGTGCGCAGGCCGAAGCTCCAGTGCGTTCAGTGCGGCCACTGGCGGCGGTGCCGCCCTCACTGGCTGTCAGCCAGCGGGCGCGGGCCTACCAGGGATTCACCCAGCAGATCCTGAGTGGCGGAATCCGCAGCGGGCAGTTCATTTCGCAGCGCGAACTGATGGCCCTGCTGGACATGCCCCTGGGCGCGGTGCGCGAGATGATCCCCCGGCTGGAGGCGGGCGGCCTGATCAAGACGGTGCCGCAGCGCGGCTTGCAGATTGCGCATGTGGATCTCAAGCTGATCCGCAACGCCTTCCAGGTACGCGCGATGATCGAGCGCGAGGCCATCCTGCATTTTGTGCACAGCGCCAGCCCCCAGGAGCTCGACGCCATCGCGGCCAACCACCGCGAGATCCTGCGTCGCGCGACCGCCGCCAATACCGACCCGCGCCTGCTTGACGACGCGCAGGCGCTCGATTGGGGCCTGCACGACCGCATGGTGGATGCCCTGGGCAACGACATCGTGTCCGAGATGTACCGGGTCAACAGCCTGCGGGTGCGTCTGATCAAGCTGGAGCACAGTGTGATCACCCCGGCGCGCCTGATCCCCGCCATGCAGGAACACCTCCAGTTCATCACCGCGCTGCAGGCCCGCCAGGCCGACCGCGCCATCGAACTGCTCGACGCCCACATCCGCAGTGCGCGCGAGCGCGTGCTGACCGCCCCGCTGGAGCAGGTGCGCGCAGAAGGGACAACCCGAATCGCCGATGCCACCCCGGCAACCGGACCATCCAGAAAAAGGAAGCAACTTGCACCATGAAATCCAGGGGCTCTGGCCCGCGCTGTTGATCCCGGTCGGCTCCAACGGCGCAGTCGATACCCCGCGCGCGCTGGCCCACGCCCGGCGCATGCTCGATGCCGGTTGCGACGGCGTCACCTTGTTCGGCACTACGGGTGAAGGGCCGGCCTTTACCACCACCGAGCGCAAGGCCCTGTTGGCGGCTTTGCTGGCGGGCGGCGTGCGGGCGGACCAGATCGTCGTCACTACCAGCACCTGCGCCCTGGCCGACGCGATCGAACTGGGCCGCCACGCATCGAGCCTCGGTTGCCACCGGCAGATGTTCATGCCGCCGTTCTACTTCCGAAGCCCACGTGACGCCGGCGTCATCGACGCGGTGTCGCAGGTGGTGCGCGGCATCGACGACCCCCGGCTGAAATTGCTTCTCTACCACATCCCCGGACTCAGCAGCGTGTCGTTCAGTCACGCCAGCATCGCCACCCTGGCGCAGCGACACCCGGGCCAGGTCATCGGCGTCAAGGACAGCAGTGGCGACCTGGAGCACGGGCTGGCCCTGGCGCGGGAGTTTCCGTCCCTGGCCGTCCTGGTAGGGGCGGAACAGCATATCGCTGCGACGATGCGGGTCGGCGGCGTGGGTTCGATCAACGGGCTGGCCAACATCGCGCCACGCTTGATGCGCCGCATCATTGACGCGCCGGCGCAGGTCAGCGCGACGGATGACATGCTGGTCCACGACCTGCTGGCACTGCTCAGTGCATGCCCGGGCATGCCCTTTGTATGCGTCTACAAGACCATGCTCGCCGAGCAGACCGGCGACGATGCCTGGCTGCACGTGCGGGCACCGCTGTCTGTGCTGGATAACACCGAGGCGCAAACCGTCCGCGCGGGGTATCGTGCGATCGGGCCGGCACTTGCCAACATCTGATTCATTCATTCATCGAGGAGCCATCACCATGACCCGTTCAACCACTGCCACCTTCCGTCGCCGTACCCTGCTGGGTGCGGCGGCAGCCCTGGCCGCAACCACGCTGCCTGCCGTGGCGCAGTCCAAGATCGTGCTGCGCATCTCGACGCCGGCCGTGCCGGACGACTGGCACGGCAAGATGTGGACCGTCTTCAAGGAGACGCTGGACAAAAGCGCCGCCGGCGAGTTCGATGTGCAGATCAACCTGAGCGGCTCGCTGTTCAAGCAGGGCACCGAACCCGCCGCCATGGCGCGCGGCAACCTGGAGCTGGCGGCAATCTCGGCGCAGGACATCGCCAAGATCCTGCCGGAATACTCGATCTTTACTGCGGGCTACCTGATCCGCGACCCCGACCACCAGCAGAAGGTCTTCAACGGACCGATCGGCGCGGAGATGTACAAGGCCGTGGCTGAGAAGATGGATGTGCAGATCCTGGGCATTGGTTACCTGGGCAGCCGCCAGGTCAATTTGCGCGAAGTGCGCAACGTCAAGACCCCGGCCGACCTCAAGGGCGTCAAGCTGCGCATGCCGGGCTCCAAGGAGTGGCTGTTCTTGGGCGAAGCGCTCGGCGCGACCCCCACGCCGCTGGCGTTTGGAGAGGTCTATCTGGGCCTGAAGACCGGCACGGTGGATGGGCAGGACAACCCCCTGCCATCGGTGCGTGCAGCCAAGTTCTATGAGGTGACCAAGCAGATCGTGCTGACCAGCCACCTGACCGATGGCATTTTCATCGCGCTGTCCAACAAGAGCTTCAACGCGCTGAGCTTTGCGCAGAAGCGCAAGCTCACCGACGCTGCCAAGGCCGCGATCGCGTTCAACAACGAGAACCGCATCAAGGAGGAGGCGCAGCTGGTCGACTTCTTCAAGAAAGAAGGCCTGCAGGTCAGCACGCCCGACGTCGAGGCCTTCCGCAAGACGGTGCAGGCGGCCTACCAGAACTCGGAGTACGCCAAGGTTTGGCCCAAGGGACTGGTGGAGCGCATCAACGCGGTGAAGTAATTGCCGATGCGCTGGTTCAAGTCCGCCGCCAACCTGATCGGCGGCGCTCTCTTCCTGGCCCTGTTTGCCGTGTTCGTGATCCAGATCACGGCGCGTTTCGCTTTCAACAAGCCCATGTCCTGGACCGATGAAGCGGCCGTCATCCTGTATGTCTGGGTGATCCTGTGGGCGGCCGCCTTCGTGGTGCCCGCGCGCGAACATGTGGTGTTCGACCTGGTCTGGAACAGCGTCGGGCGGCGCGCCCGACAGGTAATGTGTATCACCGGCAACCTGCTGATCGGGGGCCTGGCGCTGGCGAGCATCCCGGGGACCTGGGATTACGTGCATTTCATGGCCCGGGAAGGCACGCCGGTGCTGAATCTCCCCTTCATGTGGGTCTTTTTGCCGTTCGTGTTCCTGGTGGTGGCGCTGGGCGTGCGCAGCGCCTGGGCGATCTGGGGCGCATTGCGCGGCATCGGGCTGGACGCGGAGTTGCAGCTGTCATGATCCCGGCGCTGGCGATCCTGATCGGTGTGCTGGTGGCGGCGATGCTGCTGCGCATGCCGATCGGCTTCGCCATGCTTGCGGCGGGCATCGCCTACCTGCTTGCAAAAGGCCAGGACGTCGGTCTAATGGCGGAGCAGGTCGGCAACGGCCTGTACAACAGCTACGTGCTGCTCGCGGTGCCGCTATTCGTCTTCGCGGCCAACATCATGAATGCCGGGACCGTCAGCGAGCGCATCTTCGACTTCTGCCGCATCCTGGTCGGGCGCATGCGCGGCGGCCTGGCCCAGGTGGACATCCTGGTCAGCGTGATCTTCTCCGGCATGAGCGGCAGTGCGATTGCGGACGCCGCCGGCCCCGGTCTGGTGACGATCCGCCAGATGCTCAAGAAGCCGGGGTATTCGCGCGGATTCGCTGGCGCAGTGGTGGTGGCCAGCGCCACGCTGGGGCCGATCATCCCGCCGTCGATTCCGATGGTGATCTACGCCCTGGTGTCAGGTGCGTCGGTCGGCGCGCTGTTCCTGGGCGGGGTGGTGCCGGGTGTGCTGATGGCCATTTTGATGATGCTGGTGGTGCACGTCATCGCCGTCAGACGCGGCATGCCTCGCGACGAACCGGTGCCGCGCGGCGAATGGGGCGGCCTGATCTTTCGCGGCATGTTGCCGCTGTCGATGCCGGTCGTGCTGCTGGGGGGCATCTACTCCGGTGCCTTCACCCCCACCGAAGCGGCTGCCGTGGCCGCCCTGCATGCGCTGATCCTGGCCAGCCTGGTCTTTCGCGCGCTCACCTGGCGCAGCTTCTGGGGCGTGGTGCTGGAGTCCGCACGCAGCAGCGCGGTGATCACCATCATCCTGGCCGGTTCCTTCATCCTCAACTATGCCTTCACCGCCGAAGGGGTGCCGCAGGCGATGGCGCACTGGGTGGAAGGCATGCAGCTGTCGCAGATCAAGTTCCTGCTGCTGGTCAACCTGATGTTCCTGGTGCTGGGTTGTTTCCTCGACGTGTCGGTGCTGCTGCTTGTCTTCGTGCCCATGCTGCTGCCAGCGGCCAA
>JANOUM010000589.1:0-5027 GCA_031416855.1 Rhodoferax sp.
GAACACTATCCCGGCTTGTTCCAGAATCCACGCCTCAATTTTTTCGTGATGCACGCGCAGCAGGTCGAGAGGGCGCACGGTGTAATGCTTCTCAGCGGTGGCGCTGGGCTTGTGGCCTTGAATCTGCGCCACCACACCCACCGGTACTTCGAGCCATTCAGTCAGGGACTTGAACGAACGGCGCAGGCCATGCAAGGTCAGGCCGTCGAGCCCGGCAGCACGGCATGCTCGCGTGTGTGGCGTGTTCGGCTCGGATATGTGGCCTGTCGCGCTTGTTTCCAGCACTTCGCCTACAGGTGGGACCTTGCCCCGTTTCGCTGATTTCGCCTCGCGCCGACTGACGTTCTTTTCGCTCATGTTCAGTTTGCGTGTGCTGGAGAACACCCATTCATTGCGGCCGGGCAGGGCGGCCAGCAGGTACAGCATGTAGGGTGTTGCCGGTATCTCGCGGGTGCACGCCGACTGCGGTACCAGCATGCGCTCCAAACCGGTGGCCGCCTTGCTGGTCGACCTGGACGTCGCCAAGAGTCACAGCCGCCCTTACGTGTCCGACGACAACCCGTTCAGCGAGGCCCAATTCAAGACCTTGAAGTACCGCCCCGACTTCCCCGCGCGCTTCGGTTGCCTGGCCGATGCACGCGCCTTCTGTCAGCAATTCTTCGCCTAGTACAACGACCAGCACCAGCACTCAGGCATCGCCTACATGACCCCCCAAAGCATCCACTACGGCACGGCACAGGCTATCCATGCCACTCGCCAAGCCACCCTCGACCAAGCCTTTGCGGCCCACCCAAACCGCTTCAAGGGCAAGAAGCCGCAGCCCCATCACCTCCCCACCGAGGTATGGATCAACCCGCCGAAGGATTCAAACAACCTGAATATCACCCAACCTCACACACTAAATTAATTCCGCCATGTGCAGCAAAGTCATTGACACGCTCCGCCGTGCTGGCCATTGGTGGCCTGTGGTGGCTGACTCAGCGGCGCACCGTGTCTGCAACGGGCAACCGCACAAATCCAGCCTGCGGAACCGAGGCCGCATTGCGCAATAGGGCCGTGCAGGCGTACAACGTGCGCCCGTCGGGCACGACACCGGTTCTGTCGTCCGACCCGGTAGGCGCGTTGATCGCCGTCGGCGCGCGCCTGTTCAGTGGTGGTGCCAGCGTGTCGCCTGTGGCGCTGCAGCGCACCGGCAGCGCCTACGGGCAGGGCGGCCCGTCAACTGGTTACTACGGCAGCACCAACAACCCGAGTTATGTCGCGGCCGGCGAAGTGATCCGCGCGCCCGGGTATGAGCCGGGTTTTGTGCCAGACACACAGGGCGAGCTTGAGGCGCAAGCCTACGTCCTGCAAAACCCCGACCTGTTCGTCAGCAACCCACCGCCGACCTATACGTATAACCCGGGGATAGATCCAAATTCCGGGTATCTGGACAACCAGTAATGAAACTTGCGCCCGTCAGCACGGATTTGCTGATAAAGATCGCCCTGGTGGCTGCTGGCATCGGCCTGGCTGTCTACCTGGTGCGCCGCACCTCGGGCGCCGCTGGCGAAGCCATAGACAGGGCGCGCGCGGCCCTGGCCGATACGGCTGACGCCATCATCGTCGGCACCAACCCGGTAGACCCCAACAACTACGCCAATCGGGCCGTCACCGCAGTCGGCGGCGCATTGGTGAGCGACACCGGGCCTGGCCGCAATGCGGATGGTTCGTGGACAGTGGGCGGATGGCTGTACGACATCACGCACGCCGACCCGATGAAGTCGGCGCCGGCCGCCAACGGAGACACCAACCTTTTCGGCGCGCGCTCCGAAGAAATTCAGACCTACGACTACCTTTCCGGTTTGAGGATTGGCTGAACATGGACCCTCTCACCGCCCTGGCCGCGCTGCTGCCCCTCGGAATCGAGGCCGGCAAGGGCCTGATTCAGCGATTCATAGCGCCCGACCAGGTCAAACCCGTGACGCACGAAGACGCCATGGCCGCGCGCCGGCTTGATCTGGAGTTCTTCCAAAGCATGCAAGGCGGCGAGGGCGCATCCTACCCATGGGTCGGCGCCGTGCGCCAGCTGCAGCGCTCAGCGTTCGCCGCAGTGGTGGTGCTGGTGTGGGCGCACCAGGCCAGCACCGGGCAGGTTACCGATGCCGTCACGAATATGTCTGCAGCCGTTGGGTTTTACCTGTTCGGAGGTCGGTCACTTTTCTACATCAAGGGCGGCAAGTCATGAACGGCGTCGATCTGTTGTCGATCCTGCAGGTGATCGGCCCGGCCGTTGCGGTGTACCTGGCGATCCGCACCGACATCGCGGCGATGCATGTCCGCCTTGACCACTTGGAGCGCGATCTGTACCGACGGCGCACCGACAACAGCCACCAGGAAGAGAACGCATGAAGATCATTCCCACCGTTCCAGAAATCAGCCGTGAGGCCCTGATCGTGATCGCCGGGGCCCTGCTGGCCGCGCTGGTGATGTCGCAGTTCCCGGCCGTTCGGGCCTGGATCAAACAGCAATGGGCATGAGCCCGCAACCAGGAGAAAATCCACATGGCAAAACGTCGAAAAGCATTCAAACCAGTGAAAAGGCGCACGCTGCCACGCAAGAAAAATGGACAGTTCCGCACGCGTAAATAGCTTCCTGGAAGCGCTGGGCCTAAAATCGGGCTCAGGAGTGCCGCCCATGAACAGCCTTGCAACCACCACCGAAAAAATTTTCAGCGTCGAACTGTTGAGAGATCAGCATGTTGTGGTCCGCCGTAGTGGCGGAGACCTTGAAGCCTTGAAGCGTGCACACGCCAAAATGCGTGAAATACTCAAGACGATGCCACGCAATGCCGTTGACACTGTGGCTGAAATCAGGGAATTCCGTGACAGTGGAAGGCGCTCTTGGCTACCATAGTTCTTGATGCGAACGTCGCCGCCGATTGGTTTTTACAGTCCGTCGAGGGGGAAGCCTATTCCCGCCAATTGGACCCCTTGACAGAGGTCGGGACAATCACCTTTCGGGTTCCAATTCACTTTGACATTGAGGTCGCAAGGGTGCTGCGAAAGTACCACATGCGAGAGCCAAAATCCTACAGCCATGAGTGGCTAGCGCAATCCCTGTACGTCCTGGACGTGACCCCAATCGAGTTCATCGCGCAGGGTTTGAATTTCCAACTTCTGGGCGACTTGTCCATAACTTACGAGCTGGATGTTTCAGACGTTCCGTATCGGCACCTGGTGCGCACCATGGGGCTACCGATTGCCACCAGGGACAAAAAGATCATCAGTGCCTGCAAAGTCTGGAATGTGGAGCACTGGAGCCCGCAGCCTGTCGTCAAATAGGCCGCACAGCACCCGATTGACGGTGCGCACCTGGGCCAGCTGGTCGACAAGTTGGCGGTTTCGTCCGATCAGGAACTGATGCGACCAGTGCACCTCGGCGGCCGCATCGCTGAACCCGTAGCCCGTCAGCCAGTACAGCGCCATCAACGCCGCCTGTGGCACCGGTCGCGCGCCGCGCATCCATCCCCGGAAGGTCGACGGGTGAACATCCAGCACCTTGATACCTTCAGGAGTTATGAGGGCGCATCGTGAGCCGATGCGCTGCGAACTGTCGCGATGAAAGCCGGCGATCTGTCGAGAAAGTCAGGCTAAAGCAGAAAACAGGGGTTCAACCAGGTCGCACTGCCTGCGCTTTGCGCGCTTTCGGTTTGATACGATGTATATTATGTAAAGTCTCATTCGGATGGGGAGCGCCCCGATTCTCCTGACTGCTACCCTTGGCGATGAGCATAAAAAGAAGACTGCGCGTCATGCGCCCCAGGCTGCGCGACCTCTTCGGGCAAATAATCGTGACGGTCCTTGATCTGCGCGCCTGGTTGATCGCAGTTCCCCGCATGGACCCCGACAGCCACCGCTGCGCCTGGTACATCCGGGCCTATGACGTGGTGGCGAAGATCCGGGCAGCCAAGGCGGCCGGAACCTTCGATGACCTGGTGCAAGAGGTTGCGCAGCCGCCGGCCTACTGGTGGCACCGGTTCAACTGGCGGTAAGATTGCTGCGTGGCACCCGGACAGACGCGCGCACGTCACCCGACCCAAGACCAGACTGCACCGGCTCTGGGCGCCTGGTGGAAACCCAGGCACCTAATATGCCGAGTCGCGCCGCTCAAACTTCAGTACCAGGACCGTGACAATCTGGCGCTGAATGCGAACGATGATGCGCAGTTGCCCGATGCGGTAGGTATGCTGCCCGGCCAGCTCGTGGCTCAAGGGATGACCGCGCGAAGCCGGGTCTTTCAGCTCGCACACTTCGGCCAGAAACTTCTTTGCCGTGCGCTGGATGGCCTTGTCGAGCTTGGAAAGCTCTTTGTCTGCCCTTGGGTCAATCTCCAGCTTCCAGGCCATTAAATCCCAAGTCGTTTATAGACTTCCTCTGCGGGTATGGGCTTGACCCTGCCGGATTCGATGTCCTTCCAGCGACGGGCGGCCTCCTTTGCGTCCGCCCGATCTTGAAGTACTTCGCGCCACTGGGTCAGCACGGTCTTTCGGCCTTGCTTAGATTCCTTCTCCAACATGCCAACCAAATCAGCGGGCAGCTTCACCGACACACTGCGGTCGTTCAGGTCATCCAGGGAAAAAGGCGCTTGTTTCATGGCGTGGTGCTCCATTGCGGGAAAACCGATTTTACGAGTCGGGCAAAAGCCCTGCAGGTTCTTAATGATCGGCAGCGGACCCGGCGCGATCGCCGGACTGCCCTACTTGAGCCAGGGGCCATACCTGATACCCAAGTAGGCAACCACGGCCCACGGGGCCAGGCTGCGAGACATGAGCCAAGCCCACATTGCAGCAAACTGCCATCACCCTAGCTTTTGCATTGCTTCGATTACTTGGCTATGAGGCTATGACATAACCCGCTTGTCACTCAGGAAACCGAGTACATCACCGTCGGCACGCTCAGGTCGGAAAAAGATGCGCCGAGCGCGATTTCGCCCTTGCCGTGCAGCACACACTCTTCACGGCGCAGTAACAGGTCGGCGCCGCCACC
>JANOUM010000590.1:0-15199 GCA_031416855.1 Rhodoferax sp.
CGGCGGCACTGAGTCTGGCCGCGCTTTTGCGGTAGTAGTGCTCGGCTGCGGCCTGCACACCGAACACGCCTTCGCCCCACTCCACGTTGTTGAGGTAGATCTCCAGGATGCGCCGCTTGTCCAGCAGCGCCTCCAGAATCAGGGTGAGCACCAGTTCCTGCCCCTTGCGCAACCATGTGCGTTCGCCGGACAGGAACAGGTTCTTGGCCAGCTGCTGCGTGATGGTCGAACCACCCACGATCTTGGGCATCGGCGCCTGGCCCTTGTGCCCCGGCGCGGACCGGCGTGCGGCCTGCTCCTCGGCGCGGTTGTTTTTGGCCCAGGCCTTTTCCAGCGCATCCCAGTCGACGCCGTCGTGGGCGGCATAACCGTCGTCTTCCGACGCGATGACCGCGCGCTTGAGGTGATCCGATATCTGCGCATACGGCACCCACTGCTGGCGCCAGGGCAGCGCACCCTTGCTGCCGAGGATACGCATCGCCTCGGAGCGCTGGAACGCGGTCGATTGCGGGTCCACCACCAGCATCAGGGCGATGCGCCCGACAAAGAACAGCTGCAGCGCAAGGAACGCAACAGCCACCAGGGCCAGCCAGCGCAGCAGCGGACGCATCTACTTCGACGTCAGCTTGGTTTCGAGCGTCTCGTCGCGTGTGAACTTGAAACGCGACACCACCAGGATCTGGTCAGCCTTGCGCCGCATCTCCTCGTTGAAGGCGCCAAACGGGCCGGCGCCACGCGCAATCATCTCGGCGCGCCGGTCCAGCGTGGGGTTGCCCGAGCCGTCGACGATCTCCGTGCCCAGCACCCGGCCGTCGAAATTGACGGTCACCACCATGGTCAGTTCGCCGTACAGCTTCTTGCCGCCGGCGCTCGGAAAGTTGTCGGTGCCCTTATCCTCGATGGCACGGCGCAGATTGTCGTAATACACCGCGTAGACCTCTTCGCGGGTGGCCGGGCTCACATAACGTTTCTTGGGCCGCGCATTCTGCTCGTTGATGCGCCGCTCGATCTCGGCCAGCAGCTTGACCAGCTGGCGGCGCTTCTCCTCGCGCGCCAGTTGCTCTGCCGTCAGGCCGGTGCGCCGCGGCTCAGGCGGCGGCAGCGCGGCAATCTGGTTGCGCACCTGGGCCAGTAGCACCATCTGCTGCTCCTGCAGCGCCTGGACCGTGGTCTGAGTCTGTTCCTCGATGGTGTCGCCGGTCTCCACCACCGTGGACGGCGGCAGCGGTGTGGTGGCGCGTCCCTTGTCCAGATCGCCACCACCGGCCATGCTGGCCTGCGCGATGGCGCGCGCCTTGTCAGGCTTTTCGTCGGTGCGCGCGTTCACCAGGATCACTTCGAGCGGCGTGTCCTCGAACACCCGCTTGAAGCGCTCCGGATCCACAAAACGTACCGTCAGTACCGCCGCATGCACGGCCAACGAGGCGCCAAGGGCAATTTGAAGGGTGCTGAAGGAGCGCAGATTCACGGCACCGGATTATCTCCCGCGGGCGCATCAGCGTCAGCCATGTCGACCGCGATCGCGATCGGCCCGGCGACCGCCTCGTCGTCGTCGTCGCCGCGGTCGGCGCTGGCATCAACGCTGGCTGTGTCACCAGCCGGGGCATCGAGCCGTTCGACCACCGTTCCCATCACATCCAGTGTTATCTCGTCGATGTCGCCCAGCCGCACGCGTACCCGCGCGCCACGCGGCAGGTCCCGCGCGCCCACCACCGGCAGCACCAGCGGCAGGTCGTCGGCACGGACCATGTTCTCCTTGAAGACGCCGGCCACCAGCTCGGTGATGCCTTGCTGCTGCAGGTACTTGAGGGTCCAGAAGCGCTCCATCGCGCCCTGGTAGCCGTTGTAGGCGCTGTAGGCCGCGTCGAAGGCGGAAATGATCGAGAACAGCTCGGCGTCCTTGGGTTTGAAAGGGGCCGCCAATGCGGCCATCCGGCCATGGCGGGCACACGCGATGATCTGCCACTGGTTGACCAGGTCGGTGTAACGGCGCAGTGGCGAGGTGCTCCAGGCGTAACACGCCACTCCGATACCGGCGTGCGGCAGCGCCTTGGTACCCATGCGCACTTTCACGCCGGGCGCCAGGCTGGCCTGGCTGCGGTAGATCGCCGGCACACCCATCTCGGCCATCCAGGCGCCCCAGTGGCTGTTGGCCAGGATCATGGCCTCGGCCACGATCAGATCCAGCGGCGCGCCGCGCTGGCGCATCGAGATGCCGACCTGCTCGCTGCCATCCGGTTCGGCGCCGTCGTTGCCCAGCAGCCGGAAGTTGTAATCCGGCCGGTTGAACGTCTCGGGCTTGCCTCGCACCACTTCACGCGCCGCCTTCAAGCTGCGCGCCAGCCGGAACAGGAACGAGAGTTCCGGGCGCAGCACCGACGCCAGCGCGTCCGCATGGCCCGGCCCACCCTGTGGCGTCGCCGCCGGCTCGGCGAGCCATGCCACGTTGACCAGCGCGTCAAGCTGGTCGTGGCGCAGATTGGCCGCAATCGGCACCCGCTCCAGCCGGGTTTCGCTGCCGCGCAGCACCAGCGTCGACTCGTCTAGCGTCACGTAGAGCGACACAGCGGGGCAGTCGCGCCCTTCTATCAGCGTGTAGGCCTGCACCACCGCATCGGGCAACATGGTGATCTTGAAGCCGGGCATATACACGGTGGACAGGCGGGCACGGCCCAACTGGTCGATCGCGCTGCCAGGTTGCAACGCCAGCGCCGGCGCCGCGATGTGGATTCCCACCACGACGGTTCCGGTGCCCAGCCCCTGCACGCTCAGCGCGTCATCGATCTCGGTGGTAGCGGAATCGTCGATCGAGAACGCCCGCACCGCCGCCAGCGGCAGCTCGTCCTTGATGGCGGGCGCGTCAAGGGGCGGGAATCCGATGCCCTTGGGGAAGTTGTCGAACAGGAAACGCCGCCAATGGAACTGGTAGGCCGAGTCGATGGCACCACTGCGCTGGAGCAGGTCCAGTGGCGCGGTGTGCGTGGCGCGCGAGGCCTCGACGACGGCTTTGTATTCGGGCGCGTTCTTGTCGGGCCGGAACAGGACCTTGTAGAGCTGCTCGCGGATCGGCGCCGGGCAGCTGCCGGCGACGAGTTCGGCCACCCAGGCCTCGATCTGCTGCTGCTGCTGCTGCTTCTTCTTGATGCCCGCCAGCGCCTGCGCGATCAGGTCGGCTGGCGCCTTGCGAAAGCGCCCTTTGCCGGCACGGCGGAAGTAGTGCGGCGCCTCGAACAGGCGAAACAGCGTCCCGGCCTGCTGCTCCAGCGTGGCCGCGGCGCTGAAGTAGTCGCGCGCCAGGTCGGCAAAACCGAACTCCTCTTCAGGGGAGAATTCCCAGGCCAATTCCAGTTCGATAGTCTCGCTGAGCGCCTGCGCCATGCTGACAAACTGCGCCGGGGCCGGCTTTTCGAACCTGAGCAGCATGCTGGTTGCCTTGACCTTGACGCGTTTGCCGCTATCGAGCTCGACCTGCGCCGACGCGTCCGCCTCAGACAAAACCCGGCCGGCCATGTACTTTCCGGCTTCTTCAAACAATAGAAACATGGGCTGGATTGTCCCAGCAATCAGCGGCAGGCCAGACGCCGCTCCAACTGCCGGTCGGCACGGGCTTGCAGGGATAATCCAGGGATGGCAGTTGTCTTTGAAAAACCGTCCCTGCGCACCCGGCTGAAGCCCTGGTTCCTGGGGTTTGACCTGCCCCTGCTGCTGGTGGTGCTGGTGCTGGCCATGGCGGGCCTGCTCACCATGTACTCCTCGGGCTTCGACCATGGCACGCGCTTCGAGGACCACGGGCGCAACATGCTGATTGCCGCCGGGCTGATGTTCCTGGTTGCACAGGTGCCGCCCCAGCGCCTGATGCGGCTTGCGATCCCGCTGTACCTCGCCGGTGTGGCGCTGCTGGTGGCGGTGGCCCTGTTCGGCGTGACCAAGAAGGGTGCCACCCGCTGGCTCAACGTCGGCATCACGATCCAGCCGAGCGAAATCCTCAAGATCGCCATGCCGCTGATGCTGGCGTGGTGGTTCCAGAAACGCGAGGGGCAATTGCGCCCGCTGGACTTCGCCGTCGCCGGGGTGCTGCTTGCCGTGCCGGTCGGCCTGATCATGAGACAGCCAGACCTCGGCACTGCCTTGCTGGTACTGGCGGCCGGGCTGTCGGTGATCTTCTTCGCCGGGCTGAGCTGGCGACTGGTGCTGCCGCCGGTGCTGATGGCGCTGACCGGCATCGCGCTGCTGGTTGTTTTCGAGCCCGAACTGTGCGCTGACGGGGTGCGCTGGGTGGTGCTACGCGACTACCAGCAACAGCGCATCTGCACGCTGCTGGATCCTGGCAAGGACCCCTTGGGCAAGGGTTTCCACATCATCCAGGGCATGATCGCGATCGGCTCGGGCGGCGTGTGGGGCAAGGGTTTCATGCAGGGCACGCAGACCCACCTGGAGTTCATCCCCGAGCGCACGACCGACTTCATCTTCGCCGCATTCGGCGAGGAGTTCGGATTGCTGGGTGTGTTGCTGCTGATCGCAGCCTTCCTGTTCCTGGTACTACGGGCCCTGACCATCGCGCTGGAAGCGCCCAACGCATTTTCGCGCCTGCTGGCCGGGGCGCTGGCGACAATGTTTTTCTCGTACGCCTTCGTGAACATGGGGATGGTCAGCGGCATCCTGCCGGTGGTCGGCGTACCCCTGCCCTTCATCAGTTATGGCGGCACGGCGATGGTGACACTGGGCCTGGCGCTCGGCATGCTGATGTCGATCGCCAAGTCCAAACGGCTGGTCCAGTCGTGAGCGGGTCGCGTTATCCGGTCGCCATCATCGGCACGGGCAACATGGGCGCGTCCATAACCCGGCGACTGCTGGCGCAGCAGTGGCCGGTGCATGTGTTCGACCTGGTCAGCGACAAACTCGTGGCGCTGGCCGCGGCCGGCGCACAGGCCCATGCCAGCGCCGCAGCCGCAGCCGCAGCGGCGCAAGCCACGATCCTGTGTGTGGTCGATGCCGCTCAGGCGCGCGACGTGCTGTTCGCCCATGGCCGGGTGGCCGCGGCAGTTGCGCTGGGCCACACGGTGCTGTTGTGCCCCACCATCGCGCCAGCGGATGTGCAGGACATGGCGCAGGCCTTGCGGCCGCACGGCGTGTTCTGCATCGACGCGCCGATGTCGGGTGGCCCCGCACGTGCGCTCGACGGCAGCATGAGCCTGATGCTGGCGTGCGACAACATGGTGTTCGAGCGCCACCGGAGCCTGATCGAGACCCTGTCCTCGCGCGTGTTCCGCATCAGCGAGCGGCTGGGGGACGGCGCACGTACCAAGTTGGTCAACAACCTGGCAGCGGGCATCAACCTGGCAGCGGCGGCCGAGGTGCTTGCCCTGGCCCGCAGCATGGGCCTGGACCTCAGCCACACACTGGATGTGATCGAGCAGTCCAGCGGCCAAAGCTGGATCGGCTCCGACCGGATGCGCCGGGCGATCGCGGGCGACTACGCACCCCGGGCACACATGAGCCTGCTCGCCAAGGACACCCGGCTGGCAGTGCAAGCCGGGCACGACGCGGGATTCGACACACCGCTGGGCAGCGTGGCGCGTGATGTGTTTGCCGCCGCCTGTGCTGCTGGGCTGCAGGATCTGGACGACGCCGCCCTGCTGAAATGGCGCACCCAGGACCGGTGAATCGCGCGCGACCTAGAATGCAGCATGATCTCCCGCGAACCCACTATTGAACGCCTGGCCATCGCCAAGGCCTTGCTGCTGACGCCCTTCGGGCTGAACGAAACTCATCTCTCCCGCGCGTTGGGCGAGATCAAGGCACACCAGGTCGACGAAGCCGATCTGTACTTCCAGTACACCCGCAGCGAAGGCTGGAGCCTGGAGGAAGGCATCGTCAAGACCGGGTCGTTCAGCATCGACCAGGGTGTCGGTGTGCGGGCCGTCAGCGGCGAGAAGACCGCCTTCGCCTATTCGGACGACATCTCGAACGCCTCCTTGCTGGACGCTGCGCGCACGGTGCGCGCGATCTCGTCGGCGGCCACCGGCGCCAAAAATCGCATGCCGGCGCGCAAAGTGGCTGGCAGCCGCGCCCTCTACCCGGACCTCGATCCGATCACCACCCTGGACAGCACGACCAAGGTCGAACTGCTCGGCAAGGTGGAGAAGCTGGCGCGCGGGCGCGATCCGCGGGTGGTACAGGTCATGGCCGGGCTGGCCAGTGAATACGACGTGGTGCTGGTGGCGCGTGCCGATGGCACGCTGGCAGCCGATGTGCGCCCCCTGGTGCGATTGAGCGTCACCGTGATCGCCGAGCAGAAGGGCCGCCGCGAAATGGGCAATGCCGGCGGCGGTGGCCGCTTCGGCCTGGCCTATTTCGACGACGCCATGATCGCCCAGTATGTGGACGAAGCTGTCAAGGCGGCGCTGACCAACCTCGAGTCCCGCGCGGCACCGGCCGGCGAGATGACGGTCGTCCTCGGGCCGGGCTGGCCCGGCATCCTGCTGCATGAGGCGATCGGCCACGGGCTGGAGGGCGACTTCAACCGCAAAGGCTCGAGTGCGTTCAGCGGCCGGATCGGCCAGCGCGTAGCTGCCAAGGGCGTCACCGTGCTCGACGACGGCACTATCGCCGACCGGCGCGGCTCGCTGAATGTCGATGACGAAGGCAATACCAGCCAGCGCAACGTGCTGATAGAGGACGGTATTCTCAAGGGCTATATCCAGGACGCGATGAATGCACGCCTGATGGGTGTGGCACCCACCGGCAACGGCCGGCGCGAGAGTTACGCCCATGTGCCGATGCCGCGCATGACCAACACCTACATGCTCGCCGGCGACAAGGCGCCGCAGGAAATTGTGGCCAGCATCAAACGCGGCCTGTATGCCACCAACTTTGGCGGCGGGCAGGTCGACATCACCTCCGGCAAGTTCGTGTTCTCGGCCAGCGAGGCCTACTGGGTGGAGAATGGCAAAGTGCTGTACCCGGTCAAGGGCGCCACCATCGTCGGCAATGGCCCGGACGCCCTGACGCGGGTCACCATGATCGGCAACGACATGAAACTCGACAGCGGTGTCGGCACCTGCGGCAAGGAGGGCCAGAGTGTCCCGGTGGGTGTCGGGCAGCCGACGCTGCGTATCGACGGGCTCACCGTTGGTGGCACCGCCTGAGCCTGGCGGAGGCGCCATTTTTTCATGCTGAAGTTATCCGCATGACTTTCGTGCACTTCTTTTTTGGAAGCTTTTGGTTCTCACACTTTGCTGGCGGTGGGGAAAACTAGACGCATCCACGGGATGCACCAGATTTCTTCATGACCGCCGGACTACCCGGCGGTTTTTTTTTGCCTCCCCCCATTTTTCGACCAACAGGAACCGATCCATGAGCATCCAGAGCACACACCCACGATCCAGCACCCAGGACGAACGGCCGGCTCCGGACTGGCGACGTGACACCTCCATGTCCGACCGCACCAGCCAGACCGACGACGAACGCATCAAGTCCATCAACGTGTTACCTCCGCCTGACCACCTGATCCGGTTCTTCCCGATCAGCGGCACCCCGGTTGAGCGGCTGATCACTGCGACCCGGCACCGCATCCACGCCATCATGGCCGGGACCGACCCGCGGCTGCTGGTGGTGATCGGCCCGTGCTCGATACATGACCCGGTGGCCGCGCTGGAATACGCCCGCAAGCTGCGCGAACAACGCGAGAAATACCGCGACACGCTGGAGATCGTGATGCGGGTGTATTTCGAGAAGCCGCGCACCACGGTCGGCTGGAAGGGACTGATCAACGATCCGTACCTGGACGAGACGTTTCGCATCGACGAGGGGCTGCGCATCGCGCGCCAGCTGCTGATCGAGATCAACCGCCTCGGCCTGCCGGCCGGCAGCGAGTTCCTGGACGTGATCTCACCGCAATACCTGGGCGACCTGATCTCCTGGGGCGCAATCGGCGCCCGCACCACCGAAAGCCAGGTGCACCGGGAACTGGCGTCCGGCCTGTCGGCGCCGATCGGCTTCAAGAACGGGACCGACGGCAACATCAGAATCGCCACCGACGCGATCCAGGCCGCAGCAGGCGGGCACCATTTCCTGTCGGTGCACAAGAGCGGCCAGGTCGCGATCGTCCAGACCAACGGCAACAGCCAGTGTCATGTGATCCTGCGCGGCGGCAAAACCCCGAACTACGACGCGGCCAGTGTGGCCGCGGCCTGCCAGGACCTGGTCGCGGCCCGGTTGCCGGCGACCCTGATGGTGGATTGCAGCCACGCCAACAGCAACAAGCAGCACGAACGCCAGCTCGACGTGGCGAAGGACGTAGCCCAGCAGATCGCCGGTGGCTCCACCAGTGTGTTCGGCCTGATGGTGGAGAGCCACCTGCAGGCCGGGGCCCAGAAATTTACGCCCGGCCAAGACGACGCCGGCGCGCTGGCATACGGCAAGAGCATCACCGACGCCTGCCTGGGCTGGGACAGCTCGCTCGAATTGCTCGAGGTGCTGTCGCAGGCCGTGGCGGCACGCGGCCAGCGCCGCTGACCCGGCCGTCGGTATCCGTTCTCGATTGGCGCGGTGCGGGTCAGCCGGTGGCTGCCGCCCCTGCTGGTCGGGTGCGCAAGACGTCGAGCAGCTGTTGGTGGACCGCGCCGAAACTGCCGTTGCTCATGCACAGGATGTGGTCGCCCGGTTGCGCGCCCGCCACCACCTGGCGCAGCAGTTCGTCGATGCTGCCGGCCAGATGCACCCTGTCGCCCAGCGGTGCCAGGGCCTCGGCAGCGTCCCATCCCAGGCCTGCCGTATGG
Source organism: Rhodoferax sp. (assembly GCA_031416855.1). Classification (GTDB taxonomy): domain Bacteria; phylum Pseudomonadota; class Gammaproteobacteria; order Burkholderiales; family Burkholderiaceae_C; genus CAISIP01. The sequence continues at coordinate 8,781 of JANOUM010000590.1, forward strand.
CAGAACGACAGATCCGCCTGGGCCAGGCTCCAGGGCAGAAGGGACTTCATGGCGCCGAGTTTCATGGTGTTGGTGCGGGGCTCGAACAGGGCCAGGATGCGGGCAGTCGGCCCGAGGCGGCGGCGCAGCCCGTCGACCGTGGTACGCATGGCCGTCGGATGGTGGGCGAAGTCGTCATACACCGTGACTGGCGCACCAGCGACGCTGCCGGGCACCGGAAGCATGACGGTTCCACGCACCTCCATGCGCCTGCGCACATTTCGAAACGCGCCCAGCGCACGGGCGGCGACGGCCGGTTCCACGCCCACATGGTCGGCCGCCGCTATCGCGGCCAGGGCATTGAGCTGATTGTGGACCCCGGTCAACGGCCACTCGACCCGGCCCACCACCCGGCCCTGCAACAACACGTCAAACGCATGAGGTTCGCCCGCGGCCGTGTAGTCGCTCACTGCGGCGCCGAAGCTGCGCACGTCGCTCCAGCACCCCGCGTGCAACACACGCGCCAGGCTTTCCTCCAGGCCGTTGACGACCACCCGGCCGCTACCATGCGGCCCGGTACCCGGCACCGTGCGCAACAGGTGGTTGAACTGCCGCTCGATGGCGCCCAGGTCGTCGAAGATGTCAGCGTGGTCGAACTCCAGGTTGTTCAGCACCAACGTGCGCGGCCGGTAGTGCACGAACTTGCTGCGCTTGTCGAAAAACGCCGTGTCGTATTCGTCGGCTTCGATAACGAAACATTCCCCCGGCCCGGGACGGCCCGACCCGAATGCCGCAGGTGCGGCGGGCGGCGCGGACAGGCGCGCCGAGACCTCGAAATTCATCGGTACACCGCCGACCAGGAAACCCGGCCGCATGCCCGCCTGCTCCAGGATCCAGGCCAACATCGCGGTGGTGGTGGTCTTGCCGTGGGTGCCGGCCACCGCCAGCACGTGTCGTCCGTGCAGCACATGTTCCGCCAGCCATTGGGGGCCGCTGGAGTAGGGCGCGCCTGCGTCCAGGATCGCCTCCATCAGCGGATAACGCGGGCTGCCGTCGCCCGTGCGTGCTCGGCTGACGACGTTGCCGACCACGAACATATCCGGCCGCAGGTCGAGTTGCTCCACACCATAACCCTGCACCAGGTCGATCCCGAGCGCGCGCAATTGATCGCTCATGGGTGGATAAACGCCAGTGTCGCAACCGGTGACCGTATGGCCCTGCTCGCGTGCAAGTGCTGCCAGCCCGCCCATGAAAGTGCCGCAGATGCCGAGGATGTGGATGTGCATAACTGAATTCTAGGCCTGCAAATAATGGCAAGATCGCGCAAAATGCGATAACTGCGGCACAGAAGGCCACCATTGCGATGCTTTGCAGCAGTTTTTCCCCGAACCACCCGAGTGCCGTGTCAACGGCATGATGTTGCTCCATGCACACCACCATTAACAGTCCCAAGGCTGCGATCGCCTCCACAGCGGCGCGGCTGGTAGCCGAGGAAGGGCTTGAATACGGTCCGGCCAAACGGCGGGCAGTCAAACTGCTGGCGCTGCCAGTCCGGGTTGCCTTACCAGACAACCACGAGGTCGAGGATGCGGTGCGCGAGTATGTCGCCTTGTTCTGTGCCGATACCCAGCCCGGCGAACGTGCTGCCTTGCTGGATTTGGCAGCCCGGTGGATGGGGCGTCTGGCACAGTTTTCCCCCTATCTGTGTGGGTCGGTTTGGCACGGCACGGCGACCCGGAATTCCGATGTCCACCTCGACTTGTTCTGCGACGATTCCAAGTCGGCCGAACTCGTGTTGCTTGACCACCGCGCCGACTACGAAACTCGCACCTCGACCGGCATGCGCGGGCAAGCGGTGGACGTGCTCAGCGTGCATGACTTCTGCGCCGGCCTCGGCGAGATGGTCGGTGTGCACCTGAAGGTCTACGATTTGGATGATCTGCGTGGTGCATTGAAACCGGATGCCCGTGGCAGGTCGCCGCGAGGCGGCCTGCCCGCCGTGCTGCGACTGCTACAGGGCGATTCCGCATGACCTCGCCCGACCCCCACCCACACCCCCACACCGACGCCCACGCCGATGCGCAGTTGGCGGTCAGTGATGGCCAAGGCAGCCCGAGTCGCCGCCGCAGGCTATATGGCGCGGTTGCCGCTACGGCGACACTCGCAGGCCTGGGCCTGGCGACTTGGCAAAGTCGCGACGGCGTGTTATCGCAGGCACGGCGCCCCGCACTTTGGCAACTCGGCTTCGACACGCCAACACAGTCCCGATTGCGGATGCAGGATTTTGCGGGCAAGCCGCTGCTGCTCAACTTCTGGGCCACCTGGTGTGCGCCGTGTGTGGAAGAACTTCCTCTATTGGATCGCTTTTTTCTTGAGAACTCCGTCAATGGATGGCAAGTGCTTGGATTGGCAGTGGACCAAGCAACTGCCGTCAAGGCATTCCTGCAGCGCGCACCGGTGCGGTTTCCAATTGCGATGGCGGGCATGGCGGGTATCGAACTGAGCAAGGATCTCGGCAATCTCGGCGGTGGGCTGCCTTTCACGGTGGTGCTGGGCAGGTCCGGTGATGTGGCACACCGTAAAATGGGACGCATCACGGAGCAGGACCTGCGGGCATGGGCCAACTTGCGCTAGTGCATTCCCCTCCTGCGAAGCCCGCAGCAGCCACTGGCGCCGTTGCACCAGCAGCACCTCAACGGCACCGGATCTCGTGCAAAAGACGGCGACATGCCCAAGGATATTGAATGATGTCTACTTTTTGTCACAATTTAGGGTAGATTCGCAGAACTATAGAAACCATCGCTGGAGCTCCCATGGACCTGAGAAAACTGAAGACATTGATCGACCTGGTGTCGGACTCGAATGTGTCCGAACTTGAAATCACCGAAGCCGAGGGCAAGGTCCGCATTGTCAAGGGGCCGGTCGGGATACCGATGGCCCACTACGCCGCGCCGTTGGCGATGCATGCCCATGCGCCAAACACTGCAGCAGCACCGCCACCGGTCGTGGCGGAACCCCCGCCGCCGCCCGTTAGCACCGAGCATGTCGTGAAATCGCCGATGGTGGGAACGTTCTACCGTTCTGCCTCACCAGGCGCCAAGGCATTCGTGGAAGTAGGCGATTCCATCAAGGCCGGGGTGACCGTATGTATTGTCGAGGCGATGAAGATCCTCAACGAGATCGAGGCCGACAAGTCCGGCACGGTGCGCAAGATATTGTGCGAAAGCGGCCAGGCGGTCGAATACGGCCAACCCTTGTTTGTGATCGACTAAGGGCAGGCGACAACAACCCATGTTCAAGAAAATCCTGGTCGCCAATCGAGGCGAAATCGCGCTGCGGATCCAGCGTGCCTGCCGTGAACTCGGCGTGCGCGCCGTCATGGTGTATTCCGAAGCTGACCGTGACGCGAAATACATCAAGCTGGCCGAAGAAGCCGTGTGTATCGGCCCGGCCGCCTCGGCGCTGAGTTACCTCAATATGCCGGCGATCATTTCGGCCGCCGAAGTCACGGACGCCGAGGCGATCCACCCCGGCTACGGGTTCCTGAGCGAAAACGCCGGCTTTGCCGAGCGGGTCGAGAAAAGCGGCTTCCAGTTCATCGGGCCGTCGCCCGAGTCAATCCGGATCATGGGTGACAAGGTGTCAGCCAAGCAGACGATGATCAAGGCCGGTGTACCTTGTGTTCCCGGCTCCGAGGGCGAATTGCCGGACGACCCGGTGCAGGTTCGGCGCATCGCGCGCACGGTCGGCTATCCGGTGATCATCAAGGCCTCCGGGGGCGGCGGTGGGCGCGGCATGCGGGTGGTGCACACCGAGGCCGCCCTGATCAACGCGGTGCAGATGACCAAGGCCGAAGCCGGCGCGGCTTTCGGCAACCCGGCCGTCTACATGGAGAAGTTCCTGCAGAACCCGCGCCACATTGAAATCCAGATCCTGGCCGACAAGTTCAAGAATGCCGTCTACCTGGGCGAGCGCGACTGCTCCATGCAACGCCGGCACCAGAAGATCATCGAGGAAGCACCGGCGCCCGGGATCGCCCGCAGGCTGATCGAACGCATTGGCGAGCGCTGCGTCGCGGCCTGCAAGAAGATTGGCTACCGAGGGGCAGGCACGTTCGAGTTCCTGTACGAGAACGGCGAGTTCTATTTCATCGAGATGAACACGCGGGTGCAGGTGGAACATCCGGTGACCGAGTTGATTACCGGTGTGGACATCGTCAAGACCCAGATCATGGTCGCGGCCGGCGAGAAGCTGCCGTTCACGCAGCGCCAGATCGAGATCCGCGGGCATGCCATCGAATGCCGCGTCAATGCCGAAGACCCGTACAACTTCGTGCCTTCGCCCGGTCGCATCACGATGTGGCACCCGCCGGGTGGCCCGGGCGTGCGGGTGGATTCGCATGTGTACACCAACTATTTCGTTCCGCCCAACTACGACTCGATGATCGGCAAGATCATCGTGCACGGCGACACGCGCGAACAGGCTTTGGCGCGGATGCGCACGGCGCTGGGTGAAACGGTTATCGAGGGCATCAACACCAACATCGCCCTGCACCGCGAACTGATGGTAGATGCGAAGTTCATGGGTGGTGGCACCAACATCCATTACCTGGAAGAGTGGCTCAGCCACCATAAGCGCTGAGACCCGTCCGATGTTCGAGTTGAGCCTGCAGGTGCCCCAGCACGAACTGGAAAACGTATCCGACGCACTGGAAGCACTCATGGCCCAGAGCGTGAGTGTCGAGGACGCCGATGCACTGACCGACGCCGAACAGGCACTGTTCGGCGAACCCGGCATGGTTCCGGCGCAGATCGGCTGGCGCCACTCGCGGGTGCGCGCGCTCTTTAGCAGCCGCGCCCAGGCTCAGGAGGCTGCCGACGTGCTGGCGGCCCAGGACTTCTTTGCGCAAAGCCGGGTCACCGGCATCAGCTCGGTGCCGGAACAGGATTGGGTGCGCCTGACGCAGTCGCAGTTTGCGCCGGTGCCCATCACGCCGGATTTCTGGATCGTGCCGACCTGGCACGAGCCGCCAGTCGGCGCGCGCCAGGTGATCCGACTCGACCCGGGCCTGGCATTCGGCACCGGCACCCACCCCACCACCGGTATGTGCCTGCACTGGATCGCACAGGGGCGTGGCGACGCGACACTGGGGCGTGTGCTCGACTACGGATGCGGCTCCGGCATCCTGGCCATCGCAGCAGCCATGTTCGGTGCCGACGCGGTGGATGCGGTGGACATCGATGCGGCGGCCGTCGAAACGGCGGCGCAGAATGCGGTGTCCAACGGCGTCGTGATCCGCTGTGGTCTGCCCGACCTGTGCGCCGGGAGGTACCACACGGTGCTGGCCAACATCCTGGCCACCCCGCTCAAGGTGCTGGCGCCGCTGCTATGTGCGCGTGTCGAGCCCGGCGGGCATCTCGTGCTGGCCGGCATTCTGGAGCGCCAGGCGCAGGAACTGGAGCAGGCGTACTGGCCCCATGCCAGGCTCACAATCGCGGCATCCAGGGACGGCTGGATACTGATGACCGCGCGCCTCTGACGCGCCCGATCGCACCACTACAATCGGCGCGCGATGAGTCTGATCACACGATGCCCGGCTTGCGACACGATGTTCAAGGTCGTGCCGGACCAGCTCCGCATTTCCGAAGGCTGGGTGCGTTGTGGCCAGTGTGGCGAGATATTCAATGCGTCACAACACCTGCTGGTGGCACCAGCGCAAGCCGCCGAACCGCCGCAGCCGGCCACCGTACCGGCAGTCCCCGTAGCAGCACGAGCAACAGCGACTTTTGTTTCGTCCGCGCCCGCCCGCTACACGCCGGTGATGGCTTCGATGCCGATTGCGGACCCGCCCCCCCCTGCATGGCCGCAACCACCCCGGACACCGGCCAACCATCCGGCACTGCAGGCCAACGCCCCGGTGCCGCAGGAGCCACTGCGGACAGACCCGACGGCCGATGCCCAACCCTTCGCGGCACCGATCGCCAAGACCGACGAGGCGGACATGTCAGCCGGAAAGTTCGACCCGTCCGTGGACACCGAACCATGGCCGCAGCATGCACCTGCCGCAGTAGCGCCGGATGTCTCGTTTCTGCATCCCGACCGGTCGGCCTACTCGTTTTGGAAGCGACGCCCGGTGCGCATCGCCCTGACGCTGCTGGTCATCGCGCTGGCCGCCGCATTGGCCGCCCAGGTCTTGCTGCACGAGCGCAACCGCATCTCCCAGATCGAGCCCGCGACACGCCCCGTGCTTGCCGCGCTGTGTGCGCTGGCCCGGTGCGAGCTGGGAGCCCTGAAACAGATCGAATCGATCGTCATCGACAGCTCCTCGTTTGGCCGCGTGCGCTCCGACATCTACCGTCTGGGGTTTTCGCTGCGCAATACCGGGCCGGTCGATGTCGCCATGCCGGCGATCGAGCTGTCCCTGACCGATACGCAGGACC
>JANOUM010000591.1:0-1852 GCA_031416855.1 Rhodoferax sp.
GCCGGGAGCGAAGAAGTGACAGCCGCCACCGGGCCGTTGGAAGGGCTCAAGGTCATCGAGCTGGGGCAGTTGATTGCCGGGCCGTTTGCCGCCAAGACACTGGCCGATTTCGGCGCTGACGTGATCAAGGTCGAAGCGCCGGCCAGTGCCGGCGCTGCGGGCGGTGACCCGCTGCGCAAGTGGCGCCTGCTCAAGGATGGCACCTCGGTCTGGTGGCAGGTGCAGTCGCGCAACAAGCAGTCGGTGGCGCTCGACCTGCGCCAGCCCGAAGCGCAGGACATCGTGCGCAGGCTGGCGGCGCAGGCCGATGTGCTGATCGAGAACTTCCGCCCCGGCGCAATGGAGGGTTGGGGCCTGGGGCCGGAGGTGCTCCAGGCGGCCAATCCGGGCCTGATCATGCTGCGCATCAGCGGCTACGGTCAGAGCGGTCCCTACCGCGACCGCCCGGGCTTCGGGGTGGTCGCCGAAGCCATGGGCGGGCTGCGCCACCTCACCGGCGAGCCCGGGCGTGTGCCGGTACGCACCGGGGTGAGCATCGGCGACACGCTGGCATCGCTGCACGGTGTGATCGGGGTGCTGATGGCCCTGCACCACCGCCACCGAACGCGCTCAGCGGACACGCCCAGGGGCCTGGGCCAGGTGGTCGATGTGGCCTTGTATGAGGCGGTGTTCAACTGCATGGAAAGCCTGCTGCCCGAATACAGCGTATTCGGTGCCGTCCGCGGGCCATCGGGCAGCGCATTGCCGGGGATCGCACCGACCAACGCCTACTGTTGCGCCGATGGCGCCTACGCCATCATCGCCGGCAATGGCGACAGCATTTTCAAGCGCCTGATGCACGTCATCGGCCGAGACGACCTTGGCCACGATCCGGCACTGGCCGACAACGCCGGGCGGGTGGTGCGGGTGCACGAGATCGACGCTGCCATCGGTGCCTGGGCGCAGACCCTGCCGGTGTTGCAGGTGATGGACGTGCTGGAACAGGCCAGTGTGCCGTCGGGCCGGATCTACACCGTGGCCGACATCGCCGCCGACCCGCACTTCGCGGCGCGCGAGATGCTGGCGTCGGTGACGCTTGCGGACGGCTCCAGCGTCACCGTGCCGGGTTTCGTGCCCAAGTTATCGCGCACACCTGGCAGCCACCGCCGCAATGCACCGGCGCTGGGGCAGGACACCGAGGCAGTGCTGCGCGATGTGGGGGTGACTCCCGAGCAGATCGACGCGCTGCGCGCGCGCGGAGTGATCAGCTGAGCGAGGCGACCAGGTCGATGTACTGCTGCATCGCGTCGTCCTGCGAGGTGCCCTTGAGGCTGTTCCAGGCATCCCACTTGGCGCGCCCGACCATGTCGCCGAAGCCGGGCTTCTTGTCGGTGTTGTCACCCGTGCTGCCCTGTTTGTAGAGCGCGTAGATTTTCAGCAGCGTGGCGTTGTCGGGGCGTTCGGTCAGGTTCTTCGAGTTCGCTGCTGCAACTTCGAATTTCTTTTTCAGATCGGCCATGGATTCTCCGGTGGGTGCGTTTCATTCCGGGCCGGCACTGCGGCCCGGTGCGGGTATGTGCGCGGTATCTTAAGCCCGGGTTTGACGCCACAATAACAGGCACCGATCACAAGGGGACGCCGCGAGGCCCCACTCACAGCGCCCGCGCGGCAGGAGACACGACCATGGTGACCCGTATCAACGCCCGCAAGGTGGCGCAGCAGGTGGGCGAGGCCGTGAAGGACGCGGTCAGCGGAACCCTGGGCCTGAGCGGCGAGCGCATGAGCAAGGTCGACACCGCCTGGCTGCGCATGGACTCGCCCAGCAACCTGATGATGATTGTCGGCGTGTGGGTGCTGCAACCCGGCATCCGTT
>JANOUM010000592.1:0-4179 GCA_031416855.1 Rhodoferax sp.
ACAACACGACGAACTGGGCGAGATATTGACGGCCCTGCGCGGCGCCTTCCTGGCGGTCGCCGGCTTCAGCCTGGTGATCAACCTGGTCATGCTGATGCCGACCATCTACATGCTGCAGATCTATGACCGCGTGCTGGCCAGCCGCAGCGAGGTCACGCTGTACATGCTGACGATCATCATGCTGGGCGTATTCCTGTTCGATGCCCTGCTCGAGCTGGTACGCGCCAAGGTCCTGATCCGAACCGGTGTGGCGCTCGACCTGCGCCTGGGCCCGCGGGTGTTCGATGCCGCGTTCGCCCGCAACCTGCAGCACACGCCGGGCAGTGCCAGCCAGGCCCTCTCCGACCTGGCCACCTTGCGCCAGTTCCTGACCGGTCGCGGCCTGTTCGCATTCTTCGACGCGCCCTGGACGCCGATCTTCATCGCTGTGATCTTCCTGCTGAACCCCTGGCTGGGCCTGTTCGCTGCTGCCGCGGCGCTGATCCTGCTGGTGCTGGCCTATGCCGCCGAGCGCGCCACCGCGCCGCTGCTGAGCGAGGCGAACAAGGAGGGTCAAGGCGCCAATCACTACGCCGGCAGCCATCTGCGCAACGCCGAGGTGGTCGAGGCCATGGGCATGCTGCCCGCCCTGCGCGCGCGCTGGCTGCGGCGCCAGGCCCGCATGCTCAGGCTGCAGGCGCAGGCCAGCCATCGCGGCGCGACGATCACGTCGATCACCAAGTTCGTCCGCATCGGCTTTCAGTCAGGCGTGCTGGGGCTCGGCGCGGATTCATCAAGAAGACCCAACGCACTCCGCCCTCCGATTTGGCCTTGGCGCAGCAACGATGGAAACGGATGAAACCATGAAACCTAACGCAAGCATCGACACGAAATTCGTGGGCCAGGATTTCGACGCGTTTTTGCAAGAGGAAGGCATAGCGCTTGAAGTCGAGGCCAAGGCCATCAAGAAGGTCTTGGCTGCGCTCGTGGCGGGCCCAACGGCTGCACACCAGCCGCACCCAGGTACGCCGCCTGCTTGACCCCGACAACACGTCAATCACTCTTGATACGCTGTTGCGTGCCGCAGACGTGGCGGGGCACCGCATGGTGATTGGTTTCAAGCCAAAGAGGGTTGTCGCCTCGGCGTCAATGACGATGCGCCGACGCGCCTGGCAGTCGACCGTGATAGTCAAGACCGGCGAGCGGCGAGCGGCGACCGGTGCTGGCCGAGACACCGACCATTTGGCAACCGAGCAAGCCCAGGTCCTGCGTGATCCTTGTCAGTACGGTAGCCCAAGACCGTGTCCCGGCAGCCGCGTGGTAGATGGCAGATATGACATCGTTCATCGACAAGCCTTTCGAAACAACAGAAAGGACATATTACTCACACCAGGTTGAATGGCTATGTCCCGGGCCTCTGCCTGCCTCAGATGACAAGCCCCACCAGCATCAGCGCCCCGATCATGACCGGCTGGTGCAGCATGTAGAACGACAGGCTCCAGCGGCCCAGCAGGGACAACGGTCTGGTCAGGCCAGGCAGTGGCGATGCCAGCAGACCTGGTTTGTTGCCCAGCAGCCATTGCCCCGCCGCCATGCCCCACCACATCACGCCCAGCCAAGGGATGAGGGGCACGTAGTCCTCGGTCACCGGCTTGCGGGTGATCAGGCCGAGCCAGTTGAGCCAGCGCCCATTGAGGACCTCGGCCCAGGCCGACCCGTCCAGCGCCTGCGCGGCGGCGAACTTGGTGCCGATGGCCAGCGCACCGAGCAGCCACAACCACTGGCCCCAGTTGCCGGTCAGGCGGGTGATCACCAGCATCAGCGCGATGCCGTGCAACACACCGAAATAGATGAAACTTTGCGGGTACATGAAGGACGACCCGACACTCACCAGCACTGCGCAGCCCGCAACCTGGCCCCAGCGGTGCCAGAAGCGTGCCCATGGCTGGCCCTGGTGCAGTGCCACCGCCTGCCCCAGCCCGGCGCAGAACAGGAACAGGCCGAGGATGCAGGTGCGCTGGCCGGTCCAGAACGGGTCGGTGTAGAAGTCCTGCTTCCAATAGCCGAAGTGGTTCAGGTCGAAACCCAGGTGGAACAGCGCCATCCAGACCAGCGCCACGCCACGCAGGGCGTCGATGGCGTCAAGGCGTTGGGCGGGCATATGCACAGTGTATTGGCGCGCGCCGGCAAGGGGTGGGCCTATTCATACCGGTGGCACAGTGTGGAATCAGGCCGGCGGCGCATTCGGCTCCGCGGCTGTCCCCCGGCCTTCGGCCTCCTCCTTTATGCCGCTGCGCCGAACGCACCGCCGACCTGATTCCCGCGACATGGCTGGCATGCGGTGCACCAGGAGCCACCGCTGCCGAGGGGGCCTATTCGGTGTCGAGGCGAGGTAAAGGAGGAGCCCGCAGGGCGGGGGACACGAGTCTCGGCACCGAATAGGCACCCTCGGCTCTCCAACCACGGTCCCAGTCCCTGATTTGCGAGTTCATACTGAGCCAGCACTGCAAGAGGAACCTCTCGTGACTTGCGGGATGAGCAATATGCCGCTCAGCGGCTCAGCGCGACGGACGGCACCACGTGCGGGTTGACCACGTGCGTCGGCCATCGGCCGGCCAGCACCTGGGCTGCGTGCTGCGCGCCACGCAGCTTGGACTCGCGGGTCGATTCCACCGAGCTGCCGGCGGAGTGCGGCGTGGCGATCACGTTGTCCAGTTCGAGCAGCGGGTGGCTGGCAGGTGTGCCGGGTGGCGCGAACACATCGATCGACGCGAACACGTCCAGCGCCGCCCCGGCGATGGTCTGGTGCTGCAGGCACTCCACCAGTGCGGCCTCGTCGACGATGGCGCCGCGCGCAGTGTTGATGAGCACGGCGTCGTCGCGCATGCTCGCCAGCTGTGCGGCGCCCAGCAAGCCGCGGGTCTGTGCTGTCAGCGGCAGGTGGATCGACACGAAATGGCTGGTCGCGAGAACCTGCTCCAGGGAAACCAGTTGCACGCCGAGTTGCTGCGCCACTGCGCGGTAGTTGTCCGGGCTGCGCGTCCAGGCCTGCAGGTGCAGGCCGAATCCCGCGGCGCGGCGTGCCACCGCCTGCGCGCTGGCGCCGAAGCCGATCAGCCCCAGGGTCTGCCCTGCAATGCGGTGCACGCCCGGGTGCTGGCGGGCAGTCCACAGCCCTTGGCGCATCGCGCGCTGCATGAAGGGCAGCCGGCGGGCGAACGACAACAGCAGCGCCATCGTGTGGTCGGCCTGTTCGCCGAGGCAGAAGTCCGGCACGTTGCTCACCACGATGCCGCAACGGGTGGCGGCCTCGACATCGATGCGGTCGGTTCCGGCACCCAGGCGTGCGATGGTGCGGCAGCGCGTCAGCGCGTCTATCACTTGCGCCGGCACGTAGGAAGACACCACTAGCAGCGCATCGCAGTCGCGTGCCGCCGCCAGGATGTCCTGCGCGTTCTGGCCCTCGATCTGCACCAGATCGGCGCCTGCGGCCGCAAGCGCCTGCGCTTCTTCGGGCTCGACCGGGTAGGTCGACGCGTTCAGGCGTACCGCTGTGAGCCGTGCCGGAGCCCGCTCGCGCTGCAGCGTGCCACGTGGGGCGTCCGAAGGTGGTCGTGCGCGACTCATGGTTTTTCCCCGGACTTGGTGAACTCGGCAACCCAGCGCCGGTCCCACAGCGAGGGGAAGGCGTGTTTGACAAACGGGTGACGCGCACAGGCCGCGTCGTCGAGCTCGATGCCCAGCCCGGGTTTGTCCGGCAGCAGGTAACGCCCACCGGCCATCGGGTTCCAGCCGCCGACCAGCTCATCGCGCCAGGGCGCATCGAAGTCGCCGAAGTTCTCCTGCACCATCACTTGCGGCGTGGCCCATCCGAAATGGACGGCCGCGCACAGGGCCACCGGGCCGATCGAGCAATGCGGTGCCAGCCGCAGGTCCTGTGGCTGGCACAGGGCGGCGATCTTCTTGCCCATCCACAAACCACCGCAGTGGGCCAGATCGGGTTGCACGATGTCGCAGGCACGCAGCTGTGCCAGGCGCGCGAACTCCTCCAGCATGTACAGGCGTTCACCCGCGGCGATCGGAAACGGCAGGGCCCGCTTCACCTCGGCCAGCAGATCCAGGCTGTGCGGCGACACCGGCTCCTCGTACCAGGCCGGACGGTACGGCGCCAGCCGGCGCCCCATCTCGACGGCGCACCCA
>JANOUM010000593.1:0-4986 GCA_031416855.1 Rhodoferax sp.
GGCGTACAACACGTCCACCAGCAGGTTGATCAACACGAACACCACCAGGATGAAAAGGATGCAGCCGCTGGATCAGCGGAGTAGTCGCGTGTGCTGATGGCCTGGATCAGCAAGCGGGCCAAGCCGGGGTAGGTGAACACCGATTCGGTGACCACGCCGCCACCGATGAAGTTGGCCACCATCAGGCCGACGATGGTCACGAAGGGGAGCAGCGCATTGCACATCACATGCCGGCCCACGACATCGCGCTTGCGCAGGCCTTTGGAACGCGCCGTGTGCACATGGTCTGGCTTCAGTTCGCCGAGCGGCGACGCACGCAGGAAACGCGCTAAGATGCCCGATACATAGTGACGAACGTGAGCGCCGGCAGGCACAGGTTGAGCATCGCCTGCCACGGGGACTCGAAGAATGACACGTAGGTGGATGCAGCCGGCAGCCAGTGCAGAAACACGGCGAACAGCAGGATCAGCAAAATGCCCTACTGCACCAGCACCGGGCGGTCCAGGCCCAGGCGTTCGCGCACCGCCTGCATCTGTGCGGGGGCTCCGTTCTCGCGCATGATCACGGTCACCGGGTCACCCGGCACCACGGCGATCGTGGCTATCCTCTGTTTCGGCTGTTGCAGCCAATTCGAGTGTCGTTATCCCCCGATCTCACTCTGGCTGAATCTTCGCCAGCTTGACGGCGCGCTCGAATTTCCTGAGGTTGTTGCGCAGGTTGGCGCTGTAGTCGGCCGGGCCGTTGTAGATGATGGCGGTGGCGGTGTCCTTGAACCGGGCGATGAAGTCGGGGCTTTCGCTGGCTTGCTTGATCGCCGCCGACAGCTTGGTCAGCACGGCGGGCGGCAGGCCGGCCGGGGCCAGGATGCCCATTTCCGAGGAGTAGTCGAAGCCGCTGACGGTCTCGGCGATGGTGGGCACGTTGGGCATGCCGGGCAGGCGGCTCGGTGAGGATACCGCCAGCAGGTTGATGGTGCCGGCACGGATATGCGAGCCTGCGGCGGCGAACGACGTGATGAGCAGTGGCACGTCGCCGGCCAGTATGGCCGGCACCGACTGGCCGCTGCCTTTATACGGGATATGCCCGATCTCCAGGCCCGCGTCGGACTTGAATACTTCCATCGTGATGTGGTGGATGGTGCCGACGCCCGATGAGCCATAGTCGAGTTTGCCCGGACTGGCCTTCACCTCGCGCAGCAGGTCTTGCACCGACTTGATCGAGCCCTTGCCGCTCGACACCAGGAGCAGCGGTTCGACCGACACCCGGGCGACCGGCGTCAGATCCTTGAGTGGGTCGTAGGCCAGGTTTTTGAAGATGTGCGGCGCAATCACCAGCTGGCCGGTCTCGCCCAGCAGCAGTGAGTAACCATCGGCCGGCATCCTGGCCAGCTGGGCGGTGGCGGTGGAGCCGCCGGCACCAGGCCGGTTCTCGACGACAAAGGGCTGGCCGAGGATTTCGCTGAGCTTCAGGCCCAGTGCGCGGGCCACCATGTCGGGGCCGCCACCGGCCACATAGCCGACCAGGATCTTCACAGGTTTGTTGGGGTAATCCTGGGCCATCGCTGCTATGGGCAGGGCCATCATGGCGCCGGCCATCAGCGCGAGCGGTGCAATGATTGATTTGAATGACATGGGTTTTTCCTGGTGTGGGTGGACGCGGATGCGTCAGATAACGAACTTAAACCTCGAGCGTTGACGCTGCAAACATCTCTTCGACGGCGACCCGCCGTTCGGTCAGTCCCTGCTCGTGGACATATTGCGAAATCGTTTCGATGACTTGGCGCGAGGCCTTCATGCCGTAGGCCTTGGGGTCGGCCAACAAGCCTTGGCGTCCGGCCGGGTCGATGAGTCCGGTGTCGAAATAAGACTGCATGGTCTCAAGCGTTTCGCGCTCCACCTCCGTCTTCGCGGCCATGAAGGCGTGAAACAGATTGAGTGCCAGCCAGGGGTGGCGCTCGTAGAGTTCCCGCTTGATGACGACCGCGTGGTTGATCGGGTAGATGCCGGTCTTGGCGAAGAAGCGCCGCATCTCAGCCTGCTTGTCGCGAAACAGCGGCTTGACGACCGCTACCTGGTCGATGTCGATGGTGCTGCGATCCACCAGGTTGCGCTTGTTCAGGTAAAGCAAGGTTGCGTCCAACTCGCCGCTGACGAGCATTTCGCCGATGTTGCTGGTCGGTGCGATTTGGTTCAGGCGCACGCCGGGCGGTGGCTTGAACCCGGTCGCACCGCCGTGGCTCATTTCGGGGCCGCGTTCCATGAACCAGTCGATATCCTGTGCCTTGACACCGAATTCATGCTCCAGGATGCCGCGCGACCAGAGCGCCGAGGTCTGTTGGTACTCGGGCACGCCGACGCGTTTGCCGCGCAGATCTTGCGGCTGCAGAATGCCCCGGTCGGTGCGCACCAGGATGCCGGTGTGAAAAAACATGCGCGAGGTGTAGATCGGTAGTGCCACCCAGTCGCGGTTGCCGCGCGCCGTGGCGATGATCAGGGAGGACATCGACATTTCGGAAATGTCGAAATCGCGGTACTTCAACTGCCGCCAGAACATCTCGGACGGATGCACCAATGTGGGCAGCAGTCGCACGCCCTGGGGCTGAAAACGTCCTTGGGCGATGGGACGGGTGCGCTCGTTGTCCGAGAGCGCGATGCTCAGGGTCAAGGTCTCGCCGGTCATTGGAAAACTCCCCCGTTCTGCGCTGCGCCTTGCGCCTTGGGAGTGGCCCGCCGGCTCATGCCTTGGCGGTCTCTTGGGTCGCCGCCCGCTTGCGCTCGGCTTGCGCGTCCACCGTGTCGAGCTGGCGCCACTCCTGGCCCTTGGGCAGCATGCCCTCGAACGATGCGATGTTGGCTTGCGGGATCGTGGAGCATTCGCGGGTACCGATAGCCGGCCCACCGGCCTGGAAGCGTTTCACCGCGTCCACCATCAGGCGGCGGAACTGCACGATGGCCTGGTCGCTCGCGCCAAGGCGCTCGTTGCTTCGGTCGGCAATCGGCCCCATGGTTTCCCACATCGCGATGTCCTGATTGGAGATGCCGCGTATGCCCGTGTAGTTGCCGCTTCTCATGGCCAGGCGGTCCTGCAGGTAGTTGTTGTCGATGGTGCGCAGTTTCTTGCGATATTGAGCGTCCAGGTCGATGCCCACCTGCGCGGCCCAGAACTTGCGGTACTGCTCCTGGTCCATGGCACCGTCGGGGGTCAACGACCAGGACAGGAAATGAAAGGCCGTATGCGTGTCGTCGATCGGCACATTGAGGTTGGTCGAGTTGTACTGCTGGTTGGGCGGAATCAACGCCATGAACGGCGCCACATAGACCGTCATGCGCACGTAGTCCATGCTGTCGGCGTTCTGGATCGGGCGGCGGATGGCGGCGTACTTGAAACCGTAGTCGGTGGGCTGAACCTGGATCCGTGGCGCCTTGTCGGTGGACGGTCGTTCCATTCGCACGCCCGTGTGTCTGGTGTGGGTGCCTTTGGCCGGCACGATGTCCGACGAATGCAGCGAACTGCTGTGCGCCGAATCGATGGCACCCTCCAGTATCTGCGCCCAATTGCAGTCCACCACGACCTTGACGATGCTGACCTTGGTGTTCTCGGTTGGAGCGAAGGCCGGCGGCTCAAAGGGCGGCATGGTCTGTGGCGGACCCATGTAGGTCCAGACAAAACCGCCATGTTCATGGGTCGGGTAAGCCTTGATCCTGGTCTTCTGCGCCATGTTGCTTTGTGCCGGCTCCGACGGCATCTCGACCACGTTGCCCTGGACGTCCATCTTCCAGCCGTGGTAGAGGCAGCGCAGGCCGCAGTTCTCATTGCGCGCCAGCACCAGGGAGGCCTTGCGATGCGGGCAGTAACGGTCGATCAGGCCGACCTTGCCGTCGCTGTTGCGAAACGCGACCAGGTCTTCGCCGAGCAGGCGCACCGGCACCGGCGCGCCGTCGGCTTCCGGAACTTCTTCGCTCAGGCAGGCCGGCATCCAATGGCGGCGCATCAATTGGCCCATCGGTGCGTCGCCTTCGACGCGGCAGAGCAGTTCGTTTTCTTCCTGGGTCAACATGGTGCGTTTTCCTTGTGCTGCACGGCCCGGCGGCCGTCAACAAGATCTGTGCTGGGTGGATTATTCTTAGAGGGCTAATAATGCCAATGATGGGCCGCCCTGTCAATCGATTCGCTTTCGTGCGCTTTTCCAGGGGGAGCAACTGTGCCGCTGCATCACGCGCCCGGCGCTGGCCAACGAGCGTATGCAAACGAGCGCCAAAAGAAGAGTTGGAATCTTCATGTAGGGTCCCCTATGGTTAACAATGGACTAGCGAGCAATTCTAGGACCCAAAGGTCAAAGGAACATCATGGCATCAAAGCGGAATAGCGAACTGATTGACGAGCAAGTTGGACGATTCTCCGTCCTTGGACTTGTCACCCTGCGTCTGGCCGGTCCCTACTTGTGGCAAAGTGTCGATATCAACGATGTGTCATGCAAAGGGACAGCATTTCATGCCTATGAGTCAGATGACGGGAGGGAGGGCGAGTCCGAAATTGCATCTATAACCGTGGTCGATGCGACGGATGATCCGACTGAACCCGATGTGTCGGCTTTAGACCCCCAGAGTACCGAAAGTTTCGATGGTCAGTATCGCCAGGCGATTCAGGCTTATCTTGATTCCACGGGGATGGCTATGGGTCGGTGGATGCCCAGTCAACTTAAAGATTCCAGTCGCGCCAAAGTCCTGTGCACGGCATACGTTGCAACTGGAGACGGCAATGAACAATATTTCGTCATTGCGCGCACGAGAGTAAATGGCCGGAATGTTGTAGCGATCGGTGCTTTTGACGATTCCAAAAAACATAGGCTTGCTGCGCCCATCTTTTACGCCCTCCATCAAGCAATCGGTGAAGGCGATCCTGACTTGGCGTGGCAAGCACTGCAACCATTTATGACCCGCGAATCTCCCAGGGAAATACTGCAGGCGGATTTCATGCAAATGCACG
>JANOUM010000594.1:0-2646 GCA_031416855.1 Rhodoferax sp.
GGCATCGCGGTGCCGGGGCAGCTGGTGCGGCGCAGCCGACCGCTGACGCTGGGTTATGTCGCAACGGTGGCGGGCGACCGCGCGGCGTGGGGTTATGGCACCGAGCTCTCGGGCAACTGGGTGGCTGGCAGTGGCAACAACCTGACGGCCTACCGCAGCGAGGACCCGCGGGTGCGCACGGCGGGCTTTGCAGCCCTGCGCGCGAACGCGAACTACACGTCAAGTGTGGGCAATGGCTGGTTGTGGGCGGTGCGCGGGCAAATGCAGTACAGCGCAGACACGCTGATCTCGGGCGAACAGTTCGGGCTTGGCGGAGCGAGCAGCATCCGCGGCACCAGCGAGCGGCCGATCTCGGGCGACAAGGGGCTGCTGGCGTCGCTGGAGGTGACCACGCCGGACGTGGCACCGGGCCTGCGCGTGCTGGGCTTTGTAGACGCGGGTTGGCTGCGCAACAACAACCCCAACGCGACCAACAAGCCCGCCAGCGACCAGTTGGCCAGCGTGGGGCTGGGGCTAAGGTATTCCGTGGGTGTGCTCGGTCTGTCGGCCGAGTGGGGCCGCGTGGTCTCGGGCAGTTCCGTGCCGCTGACCATCAACGCCGCGTCGCCGCGGGCCGGCGACGTCAAGTTCCACCTCAACCTCACGGCGCGGTTCTGAGCCGCTGGCCGACCGGCCGGGCGCTTCTGTGTCGTCGAGCCCCGTGCACTACCTCTTCAATCAGCTCTTGTCAAAAGAAGAGGCAGACAGAAGAGCCAATGCGAGGAACAGTCAAGTCATGCAGGGAACAGGGTGTGTCGCCGAAGCCGCATCCAGATGCGCTGGACTGCCTGTAACCAAAGGCGGATCACCTGATCAAGCACTTGAGGTTCTAAAGCTTGGAGTTCAAATGGTAGGTCCTGGAAGATTTGCCGTAACAGGATATGACGTTGCGTCCGTGGGCATTGATGTTATGAACGGGAAGCTGGGTGATGCAGGAGTGACAGCAGGATCTTTAGCCGTGAGTTCGGCTGTTGAAAAGGGGTTGATGCGGGTCGGAGTTCCTGGGTCTGCGGCAGGTCGATTAGGGGCGGTAGCGGGATCCGTATATGACCAAATCGCTAAGATTTTTGGCGATTGAGGGAATGAAATGAATCCGCTAGTATGGGTGTATCTAGGGTATCTTGTGTACGCGATTTACACAGGTTGCTATGTCTACAACAGAAGTATTGGCAGGTCCGCGCAGTTCGGACCGGCCAGGATATCTCCGGAAGACAGTCGTCTTTATAAGGTTTTCGCTGACTGCGCTGTAGCTGTGGCGTTCTTGTTTTCTCTTTTTGTTGTAGTTTGGATTTCTGTTTAGGGGGAGAGTTGCTGTTCCGTACGGGCGTCGGAGTTTGTTCAGTACCTCTTTAACGCGGCTGCGCATGACGCCATGGCGGGGACAACGAGGGTCGAACTGCAAGGTAATGTGGCAGCGACGTCTTTCGGCGGTGCTATCGGTGCCGGGTATTTGACAGATCCTGACTCCTTGCATCTGTCAATCGTCACGATTGATGCCTACTCGGGAATCAGTACATTGGAAGGACAACCTAGGCCTTGCGCCTCGATCCTTTGCTTGAACAAAAATGTTTTCTCAGGCGTCCGGGGAGATGCTAGCTGGGGTCCTGTCGGACTCAAGCCGCCAGAAGGTATGGGAAATGCCAGCTTCGGAAACCTGCTGAATCTGCGAGCTGCGACGTATGTCGACGGACGTGTCCCATATCGATACCCAGCTCCGAATAGCAACACATTCGCGTCGGATCTCATTACCAACATTGGAGGTACTGCGCCCCGTTTGAACTTCGGCGGCTTCAAAGCTCCCGGATATGGCACAAACTTTATGCTTGGGGGCAACTAGATGGCGAGGGGTCTGGGGAGTGCAATTCTTGTAAGCGCACTGCTGTTACTCGCCTTAGGTTGGACTGGGGCCCTTGCGAATGGTGGTGTATTCGCAGGCCGCGAGTTAATTGCGCTGGCGATCATCGGTCTTTGTTCCGCTTCGGTCTTCTACTTTATTGGGCGCCGCACAGTATCGTCGCAGGCGAAAATCATCGTGGTGGCGCTGGCAATCTGGCTCGCCCTCCCACTGTTTCTCATACTACTGCCCACGGTGTTTTGCATTCTGTTTCTGCCGAACGCCTCTTGCATCTGATATTTGTGACCGTATCATCGGCTGCATGATGGTGTGGCAACGTGGTGGGCAACGTGGGCAGTGGGTAGGGGCCTTGCGGCCCGCCCCGCTGGCGCCTGCGGCCCCGCGGAGCAGGCCTTGGCCGTGAGCCTGCAAGTCATGGTCGCTGGTGGCGGCATCGGCGGACTCGCCGCCGCTCTGGCGTGTGCGCGGGCCGGCACACAGGTGCAGTTGTTCGAGCGTGCCGCGGCTTTCGGCGAGGTGGGGGCGGGTATCCAGATCGGGCCCAATGTCACGCGGATCCTGCACCGTTGGGGCCTGGCCGAGGGCCTGGCCAGGGTCGCCGCCTTTCCCACCCACCTGCGCGTGCGGCATGCCGGCTCCGGCGACGAGTTGGGCGTATTGCCGCTCGGAGCGACGTCCATCGAGCGTTATGGTGCACCGTACGCCACGGTGCACCGCGTCGATCTGCTCCAGCTGTTGTTCGATGCCACGCG
>JANOUM010000595.1:0-7623 GCA_031416855.1 Rhodoferax sp.
AACGGCACCCCCATGCGCCTTGCCAGTGCGGCCATCACGTACAACACCAGCGCCGGCTCGGGTGTACCGAAGGTGGGCGCACCCGACTGCATGGAAATGCTGGATGCAAAACTGCCCAGCACCACCGGCGCGCCAGGGTTGCAGAGTTGCACGAAGGCCATGCCGGCCAGTGCCTCAGCAAGAGTCTGCGCGCAGGTTCCGGCCACGGTGACGGGCGACATCGCGCCGGCCAGGATGAAGGGCGTGATGATGGTGGCCTGGTTGGCGCGCGCATACACCTTGGCCGCGCCGAGCATGGTCTCGTCAAAGGTCATCGGCGAGTTGGCGTTGATCAGGTTGATGACCACGGTGCGCGGGCGGCCGGTGGCCGGGTCCATGTAGTCGCTGCCGAACAGCAGCTTGGCCATCTCCACCGTGTCGCGTGCGCGGTCGGGATGGGTGACCGAGCCCATGAAGGGCTTGTCGCTGTACTTCATGTGTGCGTAGACCATGTCGAAGTGGCGTTTGTTCACCGGCAGGTCGACCGGCTCGCAGATGGTGCCGCCCGAGTGGTGCAGCGCGTTCGCCATGTAGGTCAGTTTGACGAAGTTTTGAAAGTCTTCGATGGTCGCGTAACGGCGGCCCTGGTCCAGATCTCGCACGAAGGGTGAGCCATATGCGGGAGCGAACACGGTGTTCTTGCCGCCGATCACCACGTTGTGCGCCGGGTTGCGTGCATATTGCGTGAACTCGCGCGGCGCTGTGGCCTGCACCAGTTTGCGTGCCAGGCCACGTGGGAAATGCACGCGTTCGCCCTTCACGTCGCAGCCTGCGGCGCGGAACAATTCCAGCGCTTCCGCGTCGTCGCGAAAGTCGATGCCGGTTTCTTCCAGGATAGTGTCGGCGTTGTGCTCGATGGTGGCCAGGCCATCTTCGTCCAGCACTTCGTAATAGGGGATCTTGCGCGTGATGAAGGGCGCGGATTGGCCGGTGCGCGCCGAACGGGCGGCGCGTTTGGCTTCTCGGCCCCCGCCCGCACGCCGACCACGGGGTGCCTGGGTTGCTGTTGCTGTTGCGGATGCCGCCACCGCGAGTGCTTCGTCCATAACGCTTTCTCCACAATAAGAAATGCCGGGCGCCAAGTACGCCCAAAGTGGCATGAGTATGGGCAAGGCCCCCGGTTGCAGATGGTCCGCATGCGACGCCTGCTTGTGTGCTCACGCCAAGTCCGCGCGGCGGGTGGGGATAGCGCGCGGCCGCGGCATCCAGGTGACGGGAGCATCCGGGCCAATTGGCAACTCCTGCCACGGACGGCTCGGACCGGCTCGCTGCGGGCCAGGCCTTCCGCTAGCGCATGTCGCTTCCAAGTCCCTGTATGTCGCCCTGTGGACACCGTAGGCCGGACGCGTCCGCACAATCCAGCAACGCGAAGCAACACCCATTTACTCTGGAGATTTCCCATTGGACCTGAAGACCTTCGACCCCGAACTCGCCGCGGCCATGAGCGCCGAGGCGCAGCGCCAGCAAGACCACCTGGAACTGATCGCGTCCGAGAACTATGCCAGTGTGCTGGTGATGCAGGCCCAGGGCAGCGTGTTGACCAACAAGTATGCCGAGGGGTACCCGGGCAAGCGCTATTACGGTGGCTGCGAACACGTCGATGTGGCCGAGACGCTGGCGATCGAACGTGCCAAGAAACTGTTCGGGGCGGCCTGGGCCAATGTGCAGCCACACTCCGGCTCCAGCGCCAACGCGGCGGTCTACATGGCTCTGCTGCAACCCGGGGACACCATCCTGGGCATGAGCCTGGCCCACGGCGGCCACCTGACCCACGGTGCGAAAGTGAGTTTTTCCGGCAAGTTCTACAACGCCGAGCAGTACGGCATTGATACAGCCACCGGCCTGATCGACTACGACGCGCTCGAGGGGAAGGCCATCGCGGTCAAGCCCAGGATGGTCATCGCCGGCTTTTCCGCGTACAGCCGGCATCTCGACTTCGCGCGCTTCCGCGCGATCTGCGACAAGGTCGGCGCCTTGTTGTTCGTGGACATGGCGCATGTGGCCGGGCTGGTGGCCGCAGGGTTGTACCCGAATCCGGTGCCGTTCGCCGACGTCGTCACCACCACCACCCACAAGACGCTGCGCGGGCCGCGCGGCGGGCTGATCCTGTGCCGTGCCAACCCGGAGATCGAGAAGAAACTCAACGCCATGGTGTTCCCCGGCACCCAGGGCGGGCCGCTGATGCATGTGATCGCCGCCAAGGCGGTGGCATTCCTGGAGGCGCTGCAGCCCGGGTTCAAGGCCTACCAACAGCAGGTGCTTGACAATGCCAGGGCTATGGCTGCGGTGTTCTCGGCGCGGGGATACGAGATCGTGTCCGGTGGCACCGACAACCACTTGATGCTGGTGAGCCTGATTGCCAAGGGGCTCACCGGCAAGGACGCCGATGCGGCCCTGGGCCGCGCGCACATCACCGTGAACAAGAATTCCGTCCCCAACGACCCGCAGTCGCCGTTTGTCACCAGCGGTATCCGCGTCGGCACGCCAGCCATCACCACCCGCGGCTTCGGCGTCGCGGAATGCCAGCAGGTCGCCGGGTTGATGTGCGACGTGCTCGACCGTCTGGGTGACGCGGCAGTGGAAAAAGAGGTGGCGGAGCAGGTGGTCGCGTTGTGCCGGCGCCACCCGGTGCCGGCATAGACTCCCGACCACCCCAGGTAGCACACCATGGCACTCAGCGTATTCGACCTGTTCAAGATCGGCATCGGCCCATCGTCGTCGCACACTGTGGGCCCGATGAAGGCGGCTGCCATGTTTGCGCGGCGGCTGGAAAAGCATGGCCAGTTGCCGCAGACCGTGCGCATCGAGGCCAAGCTCTACGGATCGCTGGGCGCTACCGGCAAGGGGCACGGCACCGACACCGCGATCATGCTGGGCCTGGAGGGCTCGATGCCCGACAGCATCGACCCGGACACCATCGAGGCGCGCCTCAAACGCATCCGCAAGGACGGCCATGTGCTGGTCGACGGCCTGCACCCGGTGGCCTTCAAGGAACGCACCGACATGTTGTTCCTGCGCCGCGAGACGCTGCCGTTCCACACCAACGGCGTGCGCCTGACCGCGTTTGCGGCCGATGGCGGCATGTTGGAGGAGCGACGCTACTTTTCGGTCGGTGGCGGTTTTGTGGTGTCGCAGGAGGAGGCGGACGCGTCGGCGGATCACCCGCGACTGGTGGTAGACCCGACCGTGCTTCTCTATCCGTTTTCCAGTGGTGACGCCTTGCTGGAGATCACCACGGCCACCGGCATGTCGATTGCGCAGGTGATGCGCAAGAACGAACACGCCTGGCGCACCGACGCCGAACTCGACGCCGGGCTCGACGTGATCTGGGACACGATGCAGGCCTGTGTCGCGCGCGGCTGCCGCACCGAAGGCCATCTGCCCGGCATGATGAAGGTGAAACGCCGCGCTGCGGAAATGCACCGGTCACTCAGCAGCCGGCCCGAGCAGGCGCTGAAGGACCAGTTGACGATACTGGATTTCGTCAACCTGTACGCGATGGCAGTCAACGAGGAAAATGCCGCCGGCGGTCGCGTGGTGACGGCGCCCACGAACGGCGCTGCCGGTATTGTGCCGGCCGTGATGCACTACTACGACCGGTTTGTTCCGGGCGCCAACAAGGAGGGCATCCGCGATTTCCTGCTGACCGCTGGCGCCATCGGCCTGCTGTACAAAGAGAACGCCTCCATCAGTGGCGCCGAGGTGGGTTGCCAGGGCGAGGTGGGGGTGGCCTGCTCGATGGCGGCCGCAGGGCTGGCGGCCGTGATGGGCGGCACGCCCGGGCAGGTGGAGAACGCGGCCGAAATCGGCATGGAGCACAACCTGGGCCTGACCTGCGACCCGGTCGGTGGCCGCGTGCAGATCCCGTGCATCGAGCGCAACGCGATGGGTTCGGTCAAGGCGCTCAACGCCGCACGCCTGGCGCTGCGTGGCGACGGCACGCACTATGTGTCGCTCGACAAGGTAATCAAGACCATGCGCGACACCGGGCGCGACATGATGACCAAATACAAGGAAACCAGCCGCGGGGGCCTGGCTGTCAATGTCATCGAGTGCTGAGGCGACCCCGGCCCCCAACAGGAACTGACGTGAACCGATTTTCAATTTTCTCCATCGCTCGCAACGCGATGTCCTACCACGAGAACTGGCAGAAGCAGTGGCGCAGCCCGGCTCCCAAGGCCTCGTACGACGCGATCGTGGTGGGCGGCGGCGGGCACGGGCTGGCCACCGCGTACTACCTGGCCAAGGAGCATGGCATGTGCAATATCGCCGTGGTCGAGCGCGGCTGGCTGGGGGGCGGCAATACGGCGCGCAACACCACCATCGTGCGCTCCAACTACCTGTGGGACGACGCCACGCATCTGTACGAGAAGGCGCTGCAGCTGTGGGAGGGCCTGTCGCAGGACCTCAACTACAACACCATGTTCAGCCAGCGCGGCGTGATGAACGTGGGCCATTCCCTGCAGGACATGCGCGACATCCACCGCCGCGTCAACGCCAACCGATTGAACGGCGTGGACGGCGTGGTGCTGAGCCCGGCGCAGATCAAGGAGATGGTGCCGATCATGAACACCTCGGCCTCGCTGCGTTACCCGGTGATGGGCGCGTCGTTCCAGCCGCGCGGCGGAGTGGCGCGCCATGACGCGATTGCCTGGGGTTTTGCGCGTGCCGCCGATGCGCTGGGCGTGGACATCCTGCAGAACTGCGAGGTGATCGGCATCCGGCGCGACGGCGGGCA
Source organism: Rhodoferax sp. (assembly GCA_031416855.1). GTDB lineage: Bacteria > Pseudomonadota > Gammaproteobacteria > Burkholderiales > Burkholderiaceae_C > CAISIP01. The sequence goes on from JANOUM010000595.1 coordinate 4,778, forward strand.
GGTCACCGGCATCGAGACCACGCGCGGCGCAATCGCCAGCAAGAAGATCGGCATCGTGTCCGCAGGGCACAGCACGGTGCTGGCCGACATGGCGGGTATCCGCCTGCCGCTGGAGAGCCACCCGTTGCAGGCCCTGGTGTCAGAGCCTTTGAAGCCGATCCTGCACACGGTGGTGATGTCCAACGCCATCCATGCCTATGTGAGCCAGTCCGACAAGGGCGACCTGGTGATCGGCGCGGGCATCGACAGCTACCTGGGTTACGGCCAGCGTGGAAGCTTCCCCGTGATCGAACACACGCTGCAGGCGATCTGCGAACTGTTCCCGATCTTCCGGCGCGTGCGCATGAACCACCAGTGGGGCGGCATCGTGGACGTGGCGCCCGACGCCTGCCCGATCATCTCCAAGACCCACATCAAGGGCCTGTATTTCAACTGCGGCTGGGGCACCGGCGGATTCAAGGCCACGCCCGGCTCGGGCTGGGTCATGGCGCACACCATGGCGCAGGACCGCCCGCACGCGCTCAACGAGGCGTTCGCACTCAACCGATTCAACACCGGCCACCTGATCGACGAACACGGCGCGGCCGGCGTTGCGCACTAATCATGGCCTCCACGCTTGTCACTTCCCCAGCGCTGGCGACAGCCAGCGACGCACGTACGGCGCTGCCCCTCAGGGGGGCAGCAGTCGCCTTGGGGCGGCCCGGCGGCGACTAGGATCACAGAACATGTTGCAGATTACCTGTCCCTGGTGCGGTCCCCGCGCCGAAAGCGAATTCAGCTGCGGTGGCGAGGCCCATATCGCCCGACCGCTCGACACGGAGGCCCTGAGCGACGAACAGTGGGGCGACTACCTCTTCATGCGCAAGAACCCCAAGGGCCTGCACCGCGAGCAGTGGCTGCACTCCCAGGGTTGCCGGCGCTGGTTCAATGCGGAGCGGCATACTGTGAGTTACGTGTTCTCGAAGTTTTACAAGCCCGGCGAGAACCCGGATGCACCTGCCACCGGGGGAGGCGCGGCATGAGTGGCATTCGTGTCAACACCGGCGGCAGCAGGATCGACCGCGCACGCCCTCTGACCTTCCGGTTCAATGGGCGCAGCTACCAGGGTTTTGCCGGCGACACGCTGGCCTCGGCCGTGCTCGCCGCCGGCGAGACCGTGTTGTCGCGCTCCTGGAAGTACCACCGCCCGCGCTCGATTGTCAGCAGCGGCATCGAGGAGCCCTCGGCACTGGTCCAGATGGAGTCGGGGCCCTGGGTCATTCCCAACGCCAAGATGCCCGAGGTGGAGCTCTACCAGAACCTGTCGGCTACCAGCGTCAACCCCTGGCCCAGCCCGGGCCGCCACCTGCTGAGTATCAACCGCTGGTTGACGCCGCTGTTCCCCGCAGGCTTCTATTACAAGACTTTCATGTGGCCGGCCAAGGCCTGGATGTGGTACGAGCGCTTGATCCGCCAGGCCGGTGGCCTGGGCGAGTCGCCGCAGGAGGAAGACGCGGATCGTTATGTGCACCAGAATGTCCATTGCGATGTGCTGGTTGCCGGTGGCGGCGTTGCAGGACTGGCTGCGGCGCTGACCGCCGGGCGCAGCGGCGCACGCGTGATCCTGGCCGAATTGGGTGCCCACCTGGGTGGCAGCGCCCACCGCCTGCAGGGCAGCATCGATGGCCTGCGTGCGACTGAATGGGTACGTGTTGCTGAGCGGGAACTCGCCGCCATGCCCGAGGTCCGCATCATTCGCCGTGGTGTCGTGTTCGGTTACCACGATGGCAACTTCGTGACCATCCGCGAGTCGTTGACCGACCACCTGCCGCTGCAGGAGCGCAAGGGTTTCCGCGAACGGCTGTGGCGGGTGCGCGCGGCGCAGGTGGTGCTGGCTACCGGGGCCCATGAACGCCCGATGGTGTTTGGCAACAACGACCTGCCGGGGGTGATGTTGTCCTCGGCCATGGCCGACTACGCCGCGCTGTTCGGCGTGCGCGTGGGCCAGCGCATTGTGCTGGCGACCAACAACGACAGCGCCTATGCCGACGCGGTGATCCTGCAGCAGGCAGGCGCGCAGGTCACGGTGGTGGACGTACGTGCCGGTCAGCCGCCGGCCGGGAGCGTGGCGCACCTGGCCAGTGCGGCCGGTGTGACACTGGTGCGTGGCTTCGTGCCGCTGCATGCTGCTGGCAGTGCGGGTGTGACTGCGCTGGTGGTTCGCGCCATGGTGGGTGACAAGGCCAGCGGCGACCAACGCACGCTGGCTTGTGACGTCATCGGCATGGCCGGCGGCTGGAACCCGGCCATCCACCTGTATTCCCATTCCGGCGGCAAGGCGCGCTGGGATGACGCCGCGGCCTGCTTCGTGCCGGGGGACGCGATGCCGGCGCAGGCGCTGGTCGGCGCCTGCCGGGCTCACTGGTCGCTGGGCCGGTCGATCGACGACGCCAGCCTGGCTGGTGCAGCGGCGGCCACAGCGGCCGGCTTTTCAGCCACGGCCACCCAGCACCAGGTGGTCGAGCCGACCCAGGAGCCAATTACCGCATTCTGGATCGCCGAAACCGGTGAGCCGGTGTCGCGCCGCGCCAAGGCCTTCGTGGACTACCAGAACGACGTCGCGGCCAGCGACATCGAGCTGGCAATCCGCGAGGGTTTCGAGTCGATCGAACACATCAAGCGTTACACCGCACTCGGGTTTGGCACCGACCAGGGCAAACTCGGCAATATCAACGGCATGGCGCTGGCCGCCCGTGCGATGAAAAAACCGATCGAGCAGGTCGGCACCACCACCTTCCGGCCCAACTACTTGCCGATCAGTTTCGGCACTTTCGCCGGGCTCGAGCGCGGCGACCTGTTCGACCCGG
>JANOUM010000596.1:0-5309 GCA_031416855.1 Rhodoferax sp.
AGGCCCTGGCGCGGAACCAGCTGGACCAACTGCGCATCAAGCTGCGCTCGCAGTTGGAAGTGGCCTACGGCATCAGCACTGAACCGCGTGATGCGGTGAGTAACCCGCTGACGGCGGACCAGCAGTTCAAGTCGCTGGACCCGACGCTGTCGCCGCGGCCACCGGTGGGGGCGGAATTCAGGTCGGCCTTCGAGAGCCTGCTGGGGCAACTGTTTGCCCACCAGTACCCGGCCCACCCGGAGTTCGACACCGAGATCAAGCCCAGCGTCATCAAGAAGGTATGGCCTGAAGTGCAGAAGGCCATCGAAGCGCCTGGCCAACGCGGGCTGGTGCAGGACACCGCAACCCGCAAGCTGGTGCGTGCCGTGGTCAACCCCTGCCAGTTGGGGCAGATGGGTGAGACCCATTTGCTGATCGAGCCGCACTGGCAATCGCGCTTCTCGCAAAGCCATGCGCGGGACGGTGGCGGCGCCATCACCGTGGCGAAACTGCGGCAGTGGATCGACACCCCTGCGCCGATGGGCCTGCCCATCGAGCTGCAGAACCTGATCATCCTGGCCTTTGCGGCATCGACCAACCGCCGCTTCACGATGCGCGGCGGGCCGTACGAGCCAACGATCGACAGTCTGCCCGATGAGCTGGAGCTCAAGGAGCAGGCGCTGCCGAACACAGCAGACTGGGAGACCGCGCTTCTGCGGGCGTCCAGCCTGTTCGGCCTGACGCTCGGCCAAACGCTCAATGCGGCCAATGTCGGCAAGCTGGTGGATGAAGTTCGGCAGAAGGCAGCAGACAAGCGCGAGGCGGTGGCGCGCCTAATGTCGCAGGTGCGCGACCGTTCGGCGCGCTACGCACCCGGCATCAGCGGGGCGCGGCAGCAGTCTGGAGAGTCTGCCCAGGCACTACTGGCGTCACTGGCGCAAGCGGCAGAGGGCGATGTGGTGACGACGCTGGCCAATGCGAGCCTGCAGACTTCTGAGGCAGCGGTCAGCCGCAGCCTGGGGCAAGCGCAGGTCTGCGCCGATGCCTTGGGCAGTGGAAACTGGCAATTGTTCGATGTGGTTCGCGACCTGGTGGACCACCGCCGTGATGCCGCGCTGTTGATCATGAGCCGGCTGACCGAGGCGCTGACCAGTGACGAACATGTGGTGGCCTTGAAGCCGCGGCTTGAAGAGCTGGCACGGGACGCGATGCGTCTGCTGGCTGCCCCTGCCCCGGTGCCCTCACCGGCACCAGCCCCAGTGACGCCGCCCCCCTTCGCACCGACGCCGCCCGTGGTGATGCCCCCTGCCCCGCCAGCCAACGGGCCGGAGGTGGTGGACGAGAAGCAGCAGTTGCACCTGAGCGGCGCCGCTGCGGTGACCGCGCTGGACGAACTGAAGACGCTGGTCACCAGTGAGCGCGACCTTGAACTGACGTTGAGCTGGCGGGTGCAGCGCAAGAGCACGAAGCTATGAGCGCGCAGGGCCGCCCCCAAGCGCGAATGCTCCCCCTCGGGGGGACGACGCCGCAGGCGTCCAGGGGGCAGACATGAGCTTGTCGACGCCGCAGATCGCGGCCCAACTCGAACGCGTGCTGGCCAGCGATCCGGCCGCGGTTGCCGTTGCGATCCGGGCCAACGCGAAGCAGCCCTGGCCCGATTCCTTGAAGCAGCAGGGTCGTGAGTTCCAGCTTCGGTGGTGCGACTCGTCGCTGGCCATTCGCGAAGCCTTGTGCGATGTCGAGCGGCATGACCCGATGACATCCGGACTGGTGGTGATCACGCCGCTGGCCACCCACGAGGTGGCCGAAGACATTGCCGCCCGTCTGGCCAGGGCGCAGGTGTTTCAACCCGAGGGCTGGGACATCGTTCGACAGTTGTTCCAGGCCAAGGAAACGGACGCGCGCCTGGGGCGCTATGTGTGGATGCCGCAGACCCTGATCGACGGCGCGTCGCAGGGCACTTACCCGCCCGTGGCCAACGGCTTCCTCGACCTTGAAACCGCATGGCGGGAAGTGCTGCATCGGTTCTTGGGCATTGACGAGGCGCGCCCCGACGCGGTGGCGCTGCTGCTCTGGGCGATGGACCCGGCCGCCGACCCCAGACTTGCCCAGTTGCCAGCGCCGGCCCGCGTCGACGTGATGCGCTGGCTGGGCGAGACGGCGGGAGTTGCCGGGGAGATGGTGCTGGGCTGCGTCGACGCGGGTCGAACGATCGATGGATTGCCACTGGGCCTGGTCTGCGGCGTGGTCTTTGCCCAGGATGGAGAGGGCCAAGCCAGCCTCGGCCAGGCCGCGATCCGCCTGGAGCGCTTTGTGAACGGCAAGCACGTCGGTGTTGCCGAGGGCCGTGCCTGGGCGCGCGCGGCAGAGCAAGTCGTTCGACTGACCGGGCTGGACGCGTCCCGTGCTGTTCTCGACCGCGCAGATGCACTGCTGCGCGACCTGCGCGTCATCGACTTTGCGCACCTCAGCGACGTGCTACCGGCGGCGCTGGATCAACGACTGGAAGACTTTGCGTTGGCACTGACCGCCCATGTGGCGGAGCCCTCGGAAGCCAATCTTGCCCAGGTTGAGCTGCAGGCCGACCGCGCGCTCCGGCACACCTTGGTAGCCGCTCAGAAGCCCCGCATGGAACGCGTCGAGATGGCGCGCCGGCTGGCACGCTGGTTGATGAACGCCACGCCGACCGCTTCATCCTTGCAGACTGCCGTGGCCTGGCAGTCTGACCAAGGCGCTTTCGTCGACTGGGCGCGCTTTCGGCTGCTGGGAGGCGACGAGCTACCCGACCTGTCACAGGCTTACAGCGCCTGCCGCGAAGCGGTCATCGCGCGGCGAAATGCTTTCGCCAAGCCATTCGCGCAGGCGCTGGTGCAATGGAACGCCCAGAAGCCTGCGCCCGATGGCCGGATCATCCCGCTGGAATCAGTGCTTGAGCATGTGCTGGCACCGATTGCCGCCGCCCACCCCACCCTCCTGCTGGTGATGGATGGTTTGAGCACCAGCATCTTTCGGGAGTTGTTCGCCCGGATTGCCAGCCAAGGCTGGGCCGAGATGGTGCCTTCCAGCCTGGGGCAGCCTCTTGCTGGTGTGGCTGCACTGCCGACGATCACCGAGGTCAGTCGCGCCAGCCTGCTCTGCGGGCGTCTGACCGTCGGCGCTTCAGCGCAGGAGAAGACCGGCTTCGCAACGAACGCTGCCCTGCTGGCGCACAGCCGCGCGGACGCGCCACCCCGGCTGTTCCACAAGGGTGACCTGGCGGATGCGACCAATCTGGCGCCCGAGGTGCGCGCCACGATTGCGAGCACCCAGCAGCGTGTGGTGGGGGTGGTCTACAACGCCGTGGACGACCACTTGAGCGGCCCGGATCAGTTGCATCAACGCTGGGCACTGGAGGACCTGCGGCTGCTGCTGCCGTTGCTGCGCGAGGCGCGCGAGGCGCGCCGGGTGGTGGTGATCACGGCCGACCATGGGCATCTGCTCGAAGACGGCACCACGCAGTTGCCCGGTGGCGAGAGCGACCGCTGGCGCCCGGGCAAGAACGCCGAGACGCCCAACGAACTGGCGGTCAGCGGAGGGCGGGTGGTCACCTCCGACGGATCGAATGCGGTGGTGTGCCTGTGGGGCGAGAGCACACGGTATGCGGGTCGCAAGAACGGGTATCACGGTGGGCTGTCGCCCCAGGAAGTCACGGTGCCCTTGAGCGTGATCGTGCCGCGCGGATTCAACCTGGCCGGCTGGACCGCGGCACCGCCGGCCCAACCCGAGTGGTGGGATTTGCCACCCATGCCGAAGTCGTCAGGCGTGCCATCGGCAGCCGCCGCACCACCGAAACCAACGCGGCGCAAACCGACCGCGCAGCAAGGGCAGCCCCAGCTGTTCGAGCCGGTCGATCTGCCGCCACCTGAGGCTTCAACACCGCCCGTGGCTTTGGATTGGATCGGCGCCTTGTTGGGCAGCCCGATCTATGCGTCTCAGCGGCAATTGGCAGCCCGTGTGGCGCCGCCCGACGACAAGATGCGACTGCTCCTGACGTTCTTGTCCGAGCGGGGTGGCAAGCTGTCCCGGGCAGCCCTGGCGCACCGCCTGTCATTGCCTGAGGTCCGTATCGGTGGCTTGCTCAGCGCGGTCAGGCGGTTGTTGAACGTCGACCAGGCATCGGTGCTGACCGTTGACGAAGCCGCGGGTACGGTTGAGCTGAACGTGGTACTGCTGCACCAGCAATTCCGGCTGCCCGGCCAGGGAGGCCAACGATGATCAGTTCCGCACGCCGGGAAGACATCGTGAGCGCCCTACGACGCGGCACGGTACCGAGCAGCGGGCTGGATGCGCTGGCCGTCGGGATCGATACGTTCGCGCCGACCCTTGATGACGAGCTCGAATCGGTCAGCGCCGGCCGCGGCGGCTTCAAGGCGGTACGTGGTGAGTACGGCACCGGCAAGACGTTCTTTGGCCGCTGGCTGCAGGAACGGGCACGCGCACGCGGCTTCGCAGCCACTGAAGTGCAGATCAACGAGACCGAGACACCGTTGCACCGCCTGGAGACGGTCTACCGCCGCCTGGTCGAACACCTGGGCACCGCCGACACGGCGAGTGGCGCATTTCGGGGCGTCATCGACGGCTGGTTCTACGCCCTGGAGCAGGATGTGCTGGCTGACGCTTCGGTGGACGCCAGCGACGCGGAGGGGCTTCTGCTGCGCACGAACACACTGATGGAGGCCAGGCTTGGTGCCATCAGCAAGACTGCGCCGGCCTTCTCTGCAGCGTTGCGAACTTATCGCCGCGCCCTGGCAGCCGGGGACGGCATGCTGGCCGATGGGCTCATCAGTTGGCTGGCAGGACAGCCGAATGTGGCCGCGAGCATCAAGCGTGCGGCGGGCATCAAGGGTGACCTTGATCACTTCGGCGCCACCAACTTTCTCGTCGGCCTGCTGACCATCCTGCGCGATAGCGGCTTTTCCGGCCTGGTGCTGGTGCTCGATGAAGTGGAAACGCTGCAACGCATGCGTACCGACACCCGGGAGAAAGGGTTGAACGCCTTGCGGCAATGGATCGACGAGATCGACGCCGGTCGTTATCCGGGGCTGTACCTGGTGATCACCGGAACGCCCGCTTTCTTTGACGGGCCGCAAGGGATGCAAAGGCTCGCCCCGCTGGCTCAACGGCTGCATGTGGACTTCGGCACTGATCGGAGGTTCGACAACCCAAGGGCGGTACAAATCCGGCTGGCGGCCTTTGACCACAGCTCGCTACTGGCCGTGGGACGGCGGGTACGTGACATCTATGCAGATGGTCGCCCCAATGAGCAGCGCCTGCGCTCCGTCGCGGACATC
>JANOUM010000597.1:0-2634 GCA_031416855.1 Rhodoferax sp.
GAACCCCACCCAGTCCCCTTTGACATGCAGGCCAGCCACCTGCTGCGAGCCATTAGCCGTGACCACCAGGCTCTTGAGCGAGCCAAAATGGACCAGATGCAGGGACTTGAACGGTTCGCCGGCCAGTTGCACCCCGTCACCCGCATGCAGACTGCGTCGCGTGAAAGACAGGTGCTGCTCGACGAGCGCCAGTGAGATGCGCCACGGTTTGACGGGTGATCCGATAACGTGCGGGCGGATCCCCACAACCGAGCTTGCGACTGGTTCGGCAACCTGGCCCCATTGGGAAGCCCAGGGAGCGCGGTTGGTGTTCAGGGCATCTAACATAGTGTGGTTGTAGTGCGCCGCGCGGGGCGTATCTGTGCGATAACACACATAGAGCTGGCGGCGGCCGGTGTTCAATTCAACTTTGGTTAGCGGGGCTGCACACATGACGAGCGCGCGTTTTCACCGGGAGCGGCATCGCACCGCCCGCATCGGCTGGCTGCGGGCGGCCGTGCTGGGTGCCAATGACGGCATCGTGTCCACTGCCAGTCTGGTAGTGGGTGTGGCTGCCGCCAGCGCCAGCCACGGCAACATCCTGGTGACAGGCGTGGCGGGCCTGGTGGCCGGCGCGATGTCGATGGCCGCCGGCGAATATGTATCGGTGCATTCGCAGGCCGACACCGAAACCGCCGACTTGTCCCGCGAGCGCATCGAGTTGCAGACCGACCCGGTCGCGGAGCGACGCGAACTGGCCGGGATCTACGTCCGGCGAGGTCTCGACCCGGAGCTGGCGCAGCAGGTGGCCACACAACTCATGTTGCACGATGCGCTGGGCGCCCATGCGCGGGACGAACTCGGCATCTCCGAGGTCCGCGCCGCCAAACCCTGGCAGGCAGCGTGGGCATCGGCCGCCAGTTTTGCGATTGGCGCCGCGCTGCCGCTGGCAGTTGTGGTGCTGGCCCCGCCGGCCCAATTGATTTCCTGGGTCGCAGGCGCGTCGCTGGTGTTTCTGGCGCTGCTCGGCGCCATGGCGGCCCGGGCCGGTGGCGCACCTATGGCCGTGGGCGCGGCGCGGGTCACATTCTGGGGCGTGCTGGCCATGGGTATCACGGCCGGCGCCGGCGCACTGTTCGGCGCCGCGTTGTAGCGGACGCGGTGCTGTCCTACGTCGGCAGGTGGACGATGCCGATTGTCGCCACCGGGGCGCGCTCCTAAAGTTGGCGCATCGGCCCGGCACATCTTGCATCGGGCTCTGGCGATCAACCGGGAGCCCTCATGGCCACCAAGACAGAACCGACCAACGTCAAGCACCTGCCGGTCAGCGAGCACCACCAGATGGTGCTCGACATGACAGCCATCGATGCCGCTCGGCGCAGCCTCGACCAGGGTGCGGTCACGCCCAGCTTCGGTCCCTGGCGCGCAGGCATCATCGCCCTGCTCAACGATTCGCTGGCAACAGAACTGGTGTGCGTGCTGCGTTACAAGCGCCATCACTTCACTGCCCAGGGGCTGGCCTCCCCCAAGATCGCCGAAGAATTCCTGGTGCATGCGAATGAGGAGGCTGCGCATGCTGACCGCATCGCGCAGCGCATCGTCCAACTGGGTGGCGACCCGGACTTTTCGCCGGACTCGCTCACCAAGCGCAGCCACGCGGCCTACGACGAGTCGGCCGATCTCAAGGCCATGATCCGGGCCAACCTGGTGGCCGAACGTGTTGCCATCGAGGCCTACAGCCAGATGGTCAACCTGGTCGGCGACAAGGACCCGACCACGCGCCGGCTGCTGGAAGACATCCTGGGCGATGAACAGCAACACGCCGATGAACTCAGAGACTGGCTGGCGGACTGACGTTGCCGGCATCCTGCATGCCCTGGGGTGGTGGGGCCTTTATTTCACTGCCTGGCCGGTATTGGCCAATATTAACTTCAACTGGAGATTCACCATGATCATTCGCAACACTCTCGCAGCCGCCATCACCGCCGCTGTTTTACTCACCGCCACCGGCTGCGCCGTCACCCGGGGTCAGGAGACTGTGGGTGCCTATGTGGACGATACCGGCATCACCACGCTCATCAAGTCGCGTTTCATCGAGAACAAGGTGGTCGACGCTGCGGCAATCAGCGTAGAGACGCTCAACGGCACGGTGATGTTGTCGGGTTTCGCCAAGAACAGCAATGAACGCGCGACGGCCGAAAGCATCGCGCGCGGCGTCAGCGGCGTGAAGATGGTCAAGAACCAGATCGCCGTTCGCCCGTAATCGCTGGCAGCGCAAGGTGCCTGTCCGGATTTTTTGTCACACATCAAGAGGGAAACCCATGAACCGGGACCGCGTCAAGGGCAACTGGAAACAGCTTGCCGGACGGGCGAAAGTGCAATGGGGCAAGCTGACCGACGACGACATGCTTGTCATCGCCGGTCACCGTGATCAGCTTGCCGGAAAGATCCAGGAGCGCTACGGCGTGGCCAAGGAGAAGGCCGAGGAGCAGGCAAGCGCACGGCCGCCCAAGGCCACCAATGCCTGGTTCCTCAAGCCCAAGGATCACGCCTGAGCGGCGGATCGATTTGTATTGACTGTAGAAGGAGTTCATCATGAAGCAAATTTCGAGAAACCTGTATGTTTACGGTTCGGCACTGCTGCTGGCATCCGTG
>JANOUM010000598.1:0-1770 GCA_031416855.1 Rhodoferax sp.
GCCCGGTGGCAAGGCTGGGCGAGCGCGACTGGCACAATCTGAACCGGGTCGCGCTGGCCAGCCAGCAGGTCCGGGACAACACCTGGGCCCCGCCGTTTGAGGGAAGCAACGCCTGGGTCGTCTCGGGCCGGCGCACCGCCAGCGGCAAACCCCTGCTGGCCGGCGACCCGCACATCGGGTTCTCGGCCCCGGCCGTCTGGTACGAAGCCCATTTGTCGGCCCCCGGCCTGGACCTTTATGGCCACTTTCAGCCACTCAATCCGCTGGCCCTGCTCGGCCACAACCAGCAGTTCGGCTGGAGCATGACCATGTTTCAGAACGACGACATGGACCTGGTGGCCGAGAAGTCCAACGCCGCCAATGCCAACCAGGTCTGGCACCAGGGCCGGTGGGTCGACCTGCAGGTACGCGAGGAGACCATCACGGTCAAGGGCGCGCCGCCGGTGCAACTGGTGCTGCGCCGCTCGCCGCACGGTCCGATCATCACCGACGCATTCCGCGACAGCCTTGGCACCACGCCGGTGGCCCTGTGGTGGGCCTTCCTGGAGACCGACAACCCGATCCTGGACGCGTTCTACGATCTAAACCGGGCCGACACGCTGGACAAGGCGCGCGCCGCCGCCAACAAGATCCACGCGCCAGGCCTCAACGTGGTGTGGGCCAATGCGGCGGGTGACATCGCGTGGTGGGCGGCAGCCCGCTTGCCGCGCCGGCCGGCCGGTGTCAACCCGACCTTCATCCTGGACGGCAGCGCGCCGGAATCCGATAAGCCGGGTTTCCACCCGTTCAGTGACAACCCGCAGGAAGAGAACCCGGCGCGCGGGTATATCGTGTCGGCCAACCACCAGCCCAAGCCGCCCAGCGGCGTGCTGGTGCCAGGGTATTACCACTTGCCCGACCGGGTACAGCAGATCAATAGCCGGCTGCGCAACGATGCCGTCAAGTGGGACAGCACCAACACCCAGTCGTTGCAGCTCGACAGTCAAACGGCCTATGGTCCGCGCACGCTGCGCATCCTACTGCCGCTGCTGCGCGACGTCGTGACCTCGCCGGCGGAACGCGCCTTGCTGGAGCAGCTCGCCAGCTGGGACGGCCATCACGACATCGCGCTGACCGCTCCCACGATCTTCACCCAGTTGCAGTACAGCCTGGCCAGCATGGCCATGACCGACGAGATGGGCACGGTCCAGTTCAAGAACCTGCTCGGCACCCGGTCGCTGGACCAGGCCCTTCCGCGTCTGCTCGCCGATGCAGCATCGCCTTGGTGGGACGACCGCAGCACCCCCGCGGTCGAGACGCGCGCCGACACACTCAAGAAGGTCTGGCGCCATGCGATCGACCATCTCAACACCACGCTGGGCGCGGACCCGGCCCAATGGACCTGGGGCCGGGCCCATACGCTGACGCACAACCATCCGCTGGGCCAGCAAAAGCCCCTCGACCGGCTGTTCAGCATCGGGCCATTCGCTGCCCCCGGCGGACGCGAGATCCCCAACGCCATGGGCAGCAGCATCGGGCCCGCGCCCTGGGCCGTCACCTACGGCCCGTCGACCCGCCGCATCATCGACTTCGCCGACGCCGGCCAGTCGCTGGGCATCAACCCGGTGGGCCAGAGCGGCGTGTTGTTCGACGCCCATTACAGCGACCAGGCCCTGCGCTACATGGCCGGCGGTTATGTGCGCCAGTGGCTCAAACCCGGGGATGTAGCGGCCCATACCCGCAGTACGCTCGTGCTGGCGCCCGCGCGCTGACCGCGGCCATGCGTTCCTT
>JANOUM010000599.1:0-2421 GCA_031416855.1 Rhodoferax sp.
ATCGATGCGATCCTCGTGCGGTCGCGCGTTAACATCGAAAGGCCAGCGCAACAAGCGGCATGACAGCACGACGTCGGCGTGCCCCGGCTACCCACCATTCAGATCAGCGAGAGAACCCCCATGCATTTGTCCAACATGTCCGCCGTGGTGACCGGCGGTGCCTCGGGGCTCGGCCTGGCCACCGCGCGTCAGCTGGCGACGCGTGGGGTGATGGTCGTGATCGCCGACCTGAACCAGGAGCTCGGCGCCGCTGCCGTGGCCGAGCTGCAGGGCCAGGCCCGATATGTCCATGCGGACGTCTGCGACGCGGCGCAAATGGCCCGCGTGTTCGACGCCGCGCAGGTGCTGGGTACGCTGCGCGCCCTGGTGCATTGTGCCGGCGGTGGCGGTGCGGTGCGCCTGGTCGAGAAGGACGGCGAGCCCGGCTCGCTTGAAAAATTCGAGGCGGTGGTGCGCCTCAACCTGGTCGGCACTTTCAATACGCTGCGCCTGGCCGCCGCCCGCATGGCGAAGAACGAAGTGATCACCGGCGAGCGCGGCGCGTGTGTGCTCACCGCGTCGGTGGCTGCCTTCGAAGGGCAGATCGGCCAGATTGCGTATGCCTCGGCCAAGGCGGGCATCGTGGGTATGACGCTGGTGGCCGCGCGCGATCTGGCGCAGCGCCTGATCCGCGTGTGCACCATCGCCCCGGGGCTGTTCGATACGCCGTTGCTGGCGCGCCTGCCCGAGCACGTGAAGGCATCGCTGGGGGCCTCGGTGCCGCATCCTGCGCGGCTCGGCCACCCCGACGAATATGCGTTGACGGCGCTGCACATCCTGGAGAACCCGATGCTCAACGGCGAGACGATCCGTCTCGACGGCGCCATCCGCATGCAGCCGCGCTGAGTGCTGTGGCGCGGCGCGGCGCGTCAGCGTGTGTCGCGCCACACCAAAGCCGCATCGCCGGTGTTGATCCGGTCCGTCACCTGGGCCGTGTGTTCGCCGCTGTACGCCATGGCACCAGGGGCATAGGCCTGGCCGCCGAAACGCGGTGCCGGCGCGCTCTGCAACAGGCCGTCGGCTTGCAGGTACACCTGTCGCGCGACATTGTGCGGATGTTGTGCGGCTTCGGTCGGGTTCAACACCGCGCCGAAGCAGATGTCACTGCCTTCCATCTGCTGCTGCCACTGCGCGCGAGTGCGCCCCAGAAACAGGGTGGCCAGGCGGGCGCGCAGCGTCGGCCAGGCGGAGCGGTCCCACTGGGGCGACTGGAAATCCGGGTCTTCCTGCAGGCCCAGGGCCTGCAACAGCAGGGCATAGAACTGCGGTTCGATCGCGCCGATGGTGATGTACTGGCCGTCGGCGCAGACGTAGGTTTCATAAAACGGCGAACTGTCGTGGATGCTGTGGCCGCGCACATCACTGACCATGCCGGCGTGGCGGGCGTGCAGCATCAGGTTGAGCGCATGCGCCGAACCGTCCAGTATGGCGGCATCGACGATGGTGCCGTGGCCGGTGTCGCGCGCCCGCAGGACCGCCGACAGCAGGCCGACGGCGAGGTACAGCGCGCCGCCGCCGATGTCGCCCACCGTGGTGAATGGCGTCACTGGCCGCTGCCCGGCGGGGCTGGCCTGCCACAAGGCGCCCGACACCGACAGGTAGTTGTTGTCGTGTCCGGCGGCTTGCGCCAATGGGCCGGTCTGGCCCCACCCGGTCATGCGCCCGTACACGAGGCGCGGGTTCAGCGCTGCGCACGGAGCGGGGCCCAGCCCCAGTTTCTCCATCACGCCGGGGCGCATGCCCTCGATCAGCACGTCGGCGTGTGTGACCAGCGCCAGCACCAGATCGCGCCCTGCAGCAGTCTTCAGGTCGGCCTCCACCAGGCGCTTGCCGCGGCTCAGGATGGAGCGCGCCGGCCGGGTACTTCGGGTGGCTTCCCGGCGGCCAACGGAGATCACGTCGGCGCCCAGGTCGGCCAGGTGCATGGCGCAAAACGGCCCCGGCCCGATGCCGCTGATCTCGACCACCCGAAGGCCCGACAGCACCCTGGCCTCGCTGCCACCGCCGCCACCGCTGCCACCGTCGGATGATCCGGCGCCTGCCGGGTGAGTGCTTGGATGTTCGATGGTTGACATTGCGTAAACTGCGGTGTAGTTGGATGCGGGTTGTCGGCGCGGTGGCCGCATCTGCATCCTACCCGCCGGCTCAAGGCGCTTACCGACCGCGCAAGGCCCAGTGCGCCTGACCCAGGAGACGCTGCATGACCGACCCGATCGCCCCGCTGCGCGAATTTGTCGCTGTGATGACGGCTTTGGTGGGCCGCACCCAGGATGAACACCATCTGCTGGCCGAAGGCCGTGCCGGCCTGACACACCTGCTCGCGCGTGACGACTGGTTGCCCGGGGCATTCGCCACGCCCCGTGTCGACCGGTATGCGCAGTA
>JANOUM010000600.1:0-2338 GCA_031416855.1 Rhodoferax sp.
GGCGCTGGCGGTGTTGATGTCCGTCATCACAAACGCGGGCCGCTCGGCGCTGGCACGCCGCAGCAGCGCCAGGCACTCGTCGCCGTTGCTCACGCGGCGCAGGCTCGCCGGCAGGCCGGACAAGCGCACCGCCTCGCGCACCGTGTCGTGGTCCTCGTCCGAATCTTCGACCAGCACGATGTGCCGGGTGTCTCTGGTGATGGTCATGTTGGCGCGACAGTGGCAGCGGTGAGGGTGAAAAAGAACGTGGTGCCCTGCCCCGGTGTCGAGCGCACCCACACCTGGCCGCCGTGGCGCTCGACGAGCTTTTTGACGATCGTCAGGCCGGTGCCGGTCCCGCCGCCGTAATCGTCGCGGCCGTGCAGGCGCCTGAACATCTTGAAGATCTGCTCGACATGGTGCGGCGCAATCCCGATGCCGTTGTCCTGGACGTAGAACACCGGGTGGCCGGCGGTGCCCGCCATGCCCGCAATGTCCGCGATCACATCCGGCCGGTTGGTGCCCGCCGACGCCCCGGCAGCGCTGTCGCAACCGATCTCGATGCTGCACACCGGCTTGTCGTTGTACTTCAGCGCGTTGGAGAGCAGGTTCACGAAGATTTCGCGCACGCGCACGCGGTCGCATAACACCCAGGGCAGCACGCCGGCCACGCCGATCTCGCACGCGCGCTCCAGGCGTCGCGCATCGACCATTTCCAGCGCGTCCGCGACCACGCTGTTCAGGTCGACCTTCTCCATCTCCAGCGCCATCCGGCCGACGCGCGAGAAGTGCAGCAGGGAGTCGAGCAGCGCGTCCATGCGGAGCGTCAGGCGCATCAGGCGTTCGAGCTTGTTGCGGCCGTCGCTGCCCGATGGCAGCACCGATTCCTCGAGCAGCTGGTGGGCATGTTTGTAGATGCCGCGCAGGGGCTCCTTCAAGTCGTGGCTGGCGACATACGCGAACGCGTCGAGTTCTTCGTTGCTGCGCTCCAGGTCGATGTTCAGCTCGGCCAGCCGCTCGGCGCGGCTGACCACCAGCTCCATCACCAGCACCCGAAAACGCAGCGCCAGCTCGACGTCGACGGCCAGCCAGGGCAGCGAGCGACCGGCCACCGATTGCGCAAACAGCTCGAAGCTGCGGCGCGGCGTCAGGCGCAGGCCGTGCGGACCGATGACCTTGGGGTCGTACGCGGGATCGCCGCGCCACTGCACGGTCTGCATCGTCTGCACGCGAAACCACAGCAGGATGCCCTGGCCGGCAGACAGCGGCAAGGCCAGCAGGCCACTGGCAACGTCGCTGTAGGCGGCAGCGGCCGGGTAGTCGGCCGCCAGCCGGTCGGTCACGAACACCGGCCGGGTGTCGTCGGCAAACTCCGCCCGTGCATGGAGCCACTGCGCCAGCGCATCCAGTGCGGCGTCGGGCGGCGTTGGCCCCACCCGCCACCAGCGGCTGTGGTGGTACAGCGCCACGCCATCGGCCTGGATCGCTTCGAGCACGGTCGGCGCGCCGTCGGTCATCGCCGACAGGCCGCCTTCTTGCGAAGCCTGCGCGATCAGCTGCTGGTGCACGGCTTGGCGGCTCAGGCGGTAGGCCAGGTGCTCCTGGTGCTCGATCGACTGGTGCTGCAGCGACACCACTTGCGCGAGCAGTTCGCAGGCCGCGCGCACCTCGAATGGCAGCCGGGCGACGCCGCTGTAGTGGTGGCAGGCGATCAGGCCCCAGAGGTCGTCGCCGCGGCGCAGTGCCATGGTGAGCCCGGCCGTCACGCCCATGTTCTGCAGGTACTCGGTGTACATCACAGACGCGCCGCGCAAGGCGCAGTGGGTCATCGTCAGCGGTCGGCCGGTCTGCGGGTTGACCAGCGGCACCATCTCGGCCAGCGTGCCGCTGACGTCGGGGGTGGGGCGGACCCAGACCCGCTTGAACACTTCGCGCGCCGGCGCCGGGATGTCTTCGGCCGGGTAGTGCATGCCGATCCAGGGCGCCAGGTCGGCGCGCCCGCTTTCCGCATACACCTCGCCGTGACCGTCGGGATGAAACTTGTAGACCATGACGCGGTCCAGGCCAGTGAGTTCCCGAATCTCCTGCACGGCGATGGTGCAGAAGTGGAGCAGGCTTGACGCCTGGCGCAGGTGCCCGACAGCCTTCTTGACGAGCGAATAGCCGTGTTGCGCCAGCGCGCTGTCGTCGGGAGACGTCGGCTCGAACTCGACCAGGGCCAGGCCTTCGAGCGTGTGCATCGCCACATCGAGCGCCGGCCCTTCGCCGCGGCCCGGCAGGGTGAACAGACGCAACGGATTGGCGTCGGTCGCGCCGCCGGCCAGCGCCGCCCGCAACTGCGCCGCGCCGGCTTCGCCGG
>JANOUM010000601.1:0-2127 GCA_031416855.1 Rhodoferax sp.
CTCGCCCATCAGGTTGAAGCGATGATTTCTTTGCATCACCCGGTCCAGAATCGCGTCTGCGATGGTGGCATCCCCTGATGTCGTACACGCAGAGCAAGTCGGCCTGGTTCAGCCTGGGGTGACAGCATTTCGGACACCGGCAACGTGTTATCGCTGACCAAGCTGGGTGGGCCGCCGCCATTCCCCTGCTTCCCGACCGCCCCAGGTCGTTTTTCCGATGCCAACGTCTGGGGCGAGTACCTCGCCACGGGCCTGGGATTGCCTTTCGGCGCGGTGCCGGCCAACTTGCTGTACGCAGGCTCGAATGGCGTCACGCATGCCCAGCCACAAGGTGGCAGCAATTACGCCTATGGGGGTGCCCGCAACGGGCTGGGCGGGCTGACCGGGCTGGGCGGACCGGCCGGCACCGCCACGAGACGCAAGCGGGCGAACCGCCCTCCGGACACCGCGGGCGCCAGCAGGCCGCACCGAAAACCAACGTCGTACAGCGGCCGGCTCACAACGACCGCAGGAACGCTGCGCCGTCCTCGATCGCCTGCATGGCAAGCGGCTCGACGCCCGAGTAGTGCAAAAAGCCGTGCAACACCCCCTCGTAGGTTTCCAGGCGGTGCGGCACGCCACGTTCCTTGCAGAATTCCGCCAGAACCAGGGAATCGTCGCGCAGCGGGTCGTAAGCCACGGCTGCGATGAAGGTTGGCGGCAAGCCCGCCAGGTCGGACTTCAACAAGTTGTTGCGCGGATGGTCGCGGTCTTGCTCCGTGGCGGTGTAGGCGTCGCGATACTGGGCGGTGTCCTCGTCTCCCATGCCGTCCAGGTCGGCCCAGCCATACAGGCGCCGCGAGGCCGAATCCTTGAGGCCATACCCGCCGTAATACAACAACTGGCCGCACACGTCGGGGCCCCTGCCGCCGCGCGCGTCCAGCGTGGCGCCAAGGCTTAGGTGGGCTCCGGCAGAGTCGCCACCCACCGCGATGCGCCGGCTATCGAGTCCCCAGGCGTGGCCATGCGCCGCCACATGCCGCAGCACGGCGAACACCTGGTCGGGCTGAACCGGAAACTTGTTCTCGGGCGCCAGGCTGTAGTCGACGGCCAGCACCGCCCAACCGCTCCGGCTGGCCAGCAGACGGCAGATCCGGTCATGGGTGTCGAGATTACCCACGATGTAGCCACCGCCATGGCAATACAGCAGCACCGGCAACGGCGCGGCCACGGAAGGCTGGTACAGGCGCAACGGCACTGTGCCGTGGCCGGTGTCGAGCGCCATATCACGCACCGCCGGCAGGTCCACCACCAGCCTGTTCCAGTAAGCGCGCTCGTGGTTGTAGCCCTCGCGCGCGGCCACCAGCGGAAGTGCCGAGCTGGCGCGAAACTGCGCGTATTGCTGACGGCTGATCTCCAGCGCCTGCAACGATTCAGGGCGAAGGCGGCCGCGTATGTCGACTTTGGGCATGGCGGCATTCTGCCAGCCCGCAGCCATTGCGGAGTCGCTGCGCCATCACGGCTGGTGCAGCCTCGCGTCCGCTTCGACCAAGATGACCTTGAGCGACGGGTTCTTGACGCTTTGCGACCTCTCGCTCATGGTAGTTTCCCCATCTGGCAAACCGCAGGACCCCGTGTAAACTGCACCGTCTGTCGTTTTGCCAGGCACCGGCTGGCGCCATTGCCCAATCGGTCCACCAGGAGAATAAATCAATGTCGCAGGAACTGAATTACCTCAGCCAGCAGGTCGCGCTCGGTCGTGGCTCGCGGCGCGATTTCCTCGGTCGTGCCGCTGCGCTGGGGATGTCGGCGGCTGCCGCCAACGCCCTGCTGTCATCGGCTGCCCAGGCCGCCGGCCCGCGCAAGGGCGGCACACTGAAGATCGGCTTGCAGGGCGGTGCCGCCACCGACAGCCTGGACCCGGCGCTGGCCGCCAACCAGCTCACCTTCCACGTCAACCGCATGTGGGGTGAAGAACTGGTACGCCTCTCGCCGACCGGTCAGCTGATGCCTTACCTGGCCACCGAATGGCGCTCCTCGCCCGACGCCAAGGCCTGGGTGTTCAAGATCCGCAAGGGCGTGCAGTTCCACAACGGCAAGGAGATGAACGCCGACGACGTGGTGGCGACCATGCAGCGCCACAGCGGC
>JANOUM010000602.1:0-2483 GCA_031416855.1 Rhodoferax sp.
CAGCGTCGCCCTGGCACAGATGACTCCGGTGGGTGCCTGGAACACGGTCGATGACAAGACCAAGGAGCTGAAATCAGAGATCCAGATCATCGACAACGGCGGTGTGCTCAGCGGCAAGGTCACCAAGCTGCTGCGCAAGGATGCCAAGCAGGACGCGGTATGTGACGAGTGCACCGACGACCGCAAGGGCAAACCGATGCTCGGCCTGGAGATCGTGCGCGGCGCCAAGAAGGCCGACAGCAAGGACGTCTGGGAGGACGGCAAGATCCTCGACCCGGAGAACGGCAAAACCTATAGCTTGAAGATGACACCGATCGAAGGCGGCAAGAAGCTCGAGGTGCGCGGGTCCATCGGTCCGTTCGGCCGCACCCAGACCTGGGTGCGCACACCGTAATCGCCTCTTCAACAGGGAAATTCATGTTCAAGTTCCAAGTCAAGCAAGTCGCCATCCTCGGCGCGGGTGTGATGGGCGCGCAGATCGCGGCCCATCTGGTCAACGTCGGCGTCCCCGTGGTGCTGTTCGACCTGCCCGCGAAAGAAGGCCCCAAGAACGGCATCGTCAGCCGGGCGGTCGAGGGGCTCAAGAAGCAGAAACCCGCGCCGCTGGGCGTAGCGGCGGATGCCGCCCTGATCCGCCAGGCGAACTACGAGGAGCACATGGAGCAGCTACGCAGTTGTGACCTCGTGATCGAGGCGATCGCCGAGCGCATGGACTGGAAGCTGGACCTGTACACCAGGATCGCGCCCTTCCTGGCACCGCATGCGATCGTCGCGTCCAACACCTCGGGCCTCTCGATCACCCGCTTGAGTGCGGCCCTGCCCGACGCGATCAAGCCGCGTTTCTGCGGCATCCATTTCTTCAACCCGCCGCGTTACATGACGCTGGTCGAGTTGATCAATACGCCCACCACCGAGCCCTCCGTGCTCGACGACCTGGAGGCCTTTGTCACCAGCGCCCTGGGCAAGGGCGTCGTGCGTGCCCACGACACACCGAATTTCATCGCCAACCGCATCGGCATCGCCGGCATGCTGGCCACAATGAAGCAGGTGGAGAACTTCGGCCTGACATACGATGTGGTCGACGACCTGACCGGCAAGAAGCTCGGGCGCGCCAGCTCGGGCACCTTCCGCACCGCGGATGTGGTCGGCCTCGACACGATGGCCCATGTCGTCAAGACGCTGCAGGACAACCTGAACCTGGAAACCGATCCGTTCTACGGCAACTTCGCGACCCCTGCGGTGCTGGCCAAACTGATCGGTCTGGGCAACCTGGGCCAGAAGAGCGGCGCTGGGTTCTACAAGAAGGTCGGGCGCGACATATTGCGTTTCGATGCCGCGTCGGGCGACTATGTGCCCGGCGGGGCCAAGGCGAATGAGGTGGTGGGGCGCATGCTCAGGAAACCCGCGCTGGAGCGCCTGCGCCTGCTGCGCAACGCCGACGGTGCCGAGCCGCGTTTCCTGTGGGCCCTGATGCGCGACCAGTTCCACTATGCCGCAGTGCATCTGCACACGGTGGCCGAGACCGCGCGTGACGTCGACCTTGCCATGCGCTGGGGTTTTGGCGTCAAGCAGGGACCATTCGAGTTATGGCAGGAAGCCGGCTGGCTGGAGGTTGCCACGATGGTGCAGGAGGACATCACCGCCGGCCGGGCGTTGTGCGACGCGCCGCTGCCCGACTGGGTGTTCAAGGGGCCGGTGGCCAACGCGGGGGGGGTGCATACGGCGCAGGGCTCCTGGAGCCCATCGGAGGGCAGGTTCATCGCCCGGCGCAGCTTGCCGGTGTATGCGCGCCAGCATTTCCGCGAGGATGTGTCGGGTAGCGCCGCCCCATCGGCCGCGACCGCCGGCAAGACCGTGTTCGAGGACGACGCAATCCGGCTGTGGACGCTGGACGACGCGGTGCTGATCGCCAGTATCAAGACCAAGATGCATGCGATCAGCCCGGATGTGGCCGAGGGCCTGTCGCGCGCCGTCGACATCGCCGAGCAGGATTTCGAAGGACTGGTGATCTGGTCCAACGACGAGATGTTCTCGGTGGGGGCCGACCTGCAGGTGATGCTGCCGGCCTTCATGGTGGCGGGAATTTCCGCGATCGACGGTGCGGAGGCGGAGTTGCAGGCCACCATGTTGCGCCTGCGTTATGCCAATGTGCCGGTGGTATCGGCTATCCGCGGCCTCGCGCTGGGGGGTGGCTGCGAGATCGCGGTCTACAGCGCCCGGCGCGTGGCGGCGATGGAGAGTTACATCGGCCTGGTCGAGGTAGGCGTGGGGCTGGTACCCGGTGCCGGTGGCCTGACCTACATCGCACGGCGCGCCGCAGAGAACGCGGCCGCATCGACCAGCAAGGACCTGCTGCCGTTCCTGACCGAAGGTTTCACCGCAGCGGCGATGGCCAAGGTGGGCACCAGCGCCATCGAGTCGCGCCAACTGGGCTACCTGCTGGACAGCGATGTGGTGGTGCCGCACAAGGACGAACTGCTGTT
>JANOUM010000603.1:0-3341 GCA_031416855.1 Rhodoferax sp.
AGACAACAATAAAAAGCAGAAGAACGCCACGACGGCCATGGGCTACTTCTGGAAGGCCCGCGAGGCGCTGACCCCGACCCTGAAAACGTCCGCCTTTTTGGAAAAGGGCGTCTTGACGCCGGAAGAATTTGTGCGGGCTGCGGGAAAGTGATTTCAGTTCAACTCCGCATGGAAAAAATGTGACTGTCTGTGTTCCAGCAACTGAAGCGGTCAATAACATAAATGGCCTCGCTGCCAAACTCGGCGATCCAACAAACAAAACCCCTGCAAATCAAAGATCTGCAGGGGTTTCAATATCAACAATTGGTGCCCAGGAAGGGACTCGAACCCCCACGAAGTTACTCGCTAGTACCTGAAACTAGTGCGTCTACCAATTCCGCCACCTGGGCATTTCAGGAAAGAAGGTGAGTGTATCAAAAATATCAGTCCAACCAGCGCGTTGCTGGACGAAGTCGAAGGAACCATACAGGGTCATCGTGATGGCCATGGATTCGTGTCGCGTGATGATGGTGAGTCGGATATTTATCTGCCACCCAACGAGATGCGCGCCGTGCTGCACAAGGACCGTGTCAAGGTGCGCATCGTGCGCAGCGACCGCAAAGGCCGTCCTGAGGGGCGCGTGGTTGAAATCGTTGAACGTCCGCGTCAGTCCATCATTGGGCGGCTGCTGCACGAAGGCGGCGTGTGGCTGGTGGCACCGGAAGACAAGCGTTATGGTCAGGACGTACTGATTCCCAAGGGCGCAACCGGCACGGCCAAGCCGGGCCAGGTGGTGGTGGTCGAGCTGGTCGAGCCGCCGGCCCTGTACGGGCAACCGGTCGGCCGTGTCAAGGAGGTGCTGGGGGAGGTCGACGACCCGGGCATGGAGATCGAGATCGCGGTGCGCAAATACAGCGTGCCGCACGAGTTCTCCGATGGCTGCATCGCCCTGGCGCGTTCGCTGCCCGACAAGGTGCGCGCCGAGGACAAGAAGCACCGCATCGACTTGACCGACGTCGCCCTGGTGACGATCGACGGCGAGGATGCGCGCGACTTCGACGACGCGGTCTACTGCGAACCGTCCACGCAGGGCCGCGGCAAGAACGCGACCAAGGGCTGGCGATTGTTGGTGGCGATTGCCGATGTCAGCCACTACGTCGAAACCGGGTCGGCCATCGATGTCGACGCTTACGACCGGGCCACCAGTGTGTATTTCCCGCGTCGCGTGATCCCGATGCTGCCCGAAAAACTGTCCAACGGCCTGTGTTCGCTCAACCCCGAGGTGGAGCGCCTGTGCATGGTGTGCGACATGTTCGTGGCGTCCACCGGTGAGGTCACGGCCTACCAGTTCTACCCGGCCGTGATGTGGAGCCATGCGCGTTTCACCTACACCGAGGTGGCAGCGATCCTGGCCAATACCAAGGGCCCGGAGGCCGTCAAGCGCAAGGACCGGATCCCCGATCTGCTCAACCTGCATGATGTGTACCAGGCGCTGCTGACCTCGCGCAACAGGCGCGGCGCGGTCGATTTCGAAACCGTCGAAACCCAGATCGTGTGCGACGAGAGCGGCCGCATCGAGAAAATCGTGCCGCGCACCCGCAACGACGCCCACAAGCTGATCGAAGAGGCCATGCTGGCGGCCAACGTCTGCAGCGCCGACTTCATCCTGCAAAGCAAGCACCCGGGCCTGTACCGTGTGCACGAAGGCCCGACCCCCGAGAAGAAGGAGATCCTGCGCAGCTACCTCAAGGCCACCGGTGTGGCCTTGAGCATCAGCGATGACCCGAGCCCGGGCGAGTTCCAGGCGATCGCCGCAGCGACCCGTGATCGGCCAGACGCGCAGCAGATCCACTCCATGCTGCTGCGCTCGATGCAGCAGGCCATTTACACGCCGACCAACAGCGGGCACTTCGGCCTGGCGTTCGAGGCGTACACCCATTTCACCAGCCCGATCCGGCGTTATCCGGACTTGCTGGTGCACCGGGTGATCAAGGCCATCCTGGACAAGACGCGTTACCAGTTGCCGGTTTTGCCGACACCCGGCGAGGCGCACGCCAAGCTGTCGAGGCGGCTTGAAAAGGGCCTTGCCGGCAAGGTGGGCGAACCCGGGCAGCAACCGCGCAAGCTCACGGCAGAAGGGCATGCCTGGGAGGCCGCAGGTTTGCACTGCAGCGCCAACGAGCGGCGTGCTGACGAGGCCAGCCGCGATGTCGAAGCCTGGCTCAAGTGCAAATACATGCGCGAACACCTGGGTGAAGAATACGGTGGCGTGGTCAGTGCTGCCACCAGCTTCGGCATCTTCGTGACGCTGGATGCGATGTACGTCGAAGGCCTGGTGCATATCACCGAGCTTGGCGGCGAGTACTTCAAGTTCGACGAACTGCGCCAGGAGTTGCGCGGCGAGCGCACCGGCATCCGGTATTCGATCGGCAGCCGGGTGCGGGTGCAGGTGAGCCGGGTCGACCTCGATGGGCGGCGCATCGACTTCCGGCTGGTTCGCGAAGGCGACGAACTGCTGGCCCGTAGCACCAGGGACAAGGTGCCCGGCCGCGATGCACCCGTGCGCTCCGCCGGGCGCGATGACGGAGCGCTCGAGGTCACCGGTGCGCGTGGCGTGCGTCAACGCGCGGACACGGGCGCCCGCTCCCGCAAATCGTCGGGTGGTGCGGGCAAGGGTGCGGCCGGCAAGTCACCGGCCAGCAAGCGCAGTTACAAGACGCGACGCTGAGCCCAGCCGGGGCAGCGCCCCGTGCGCCGCCGCCGGGTCTCGCTTCTTGCGGTCCGGTGGGTGGCACCATGTTGCTGGTGCCGGGCGCCACGGCCGAGGCGATCCGGTTGTCGGGCGTATGGCCCGGCCACCTGGGCTTGGAGCGGCCTCAGGCGCTGTGCGGGTGCAGGCTGAGGGCCAGTAGCGAGGCAGTGAGCGGCCGGTCGGCCGGCCATTGGTCGGCCAGCAATCCATGCAGGTAGACCGCCTCCCACGCAGCCTCGAACGCCGGCAGCCCGGCTGCCATGGCCGCGCCGATGGCACCAGCCAGCACGTCGCCGGTACCGGCACTTCCCAGGCGTGCATTGCCGGTAGTGTTGATGCGGCTGAGCGTCTGCGGCGCGGCCAAAACTGTCCCTGAGCCCTTGAGCGCGACGGTGCATTGAAACCGCTGTGCCAATTGCCGCGCAGCGCCAAGCCGGTCCTGCTGCACCGACCGGCCGCTGCCACCGAGCAGCCGCGCTGCCTCCAGTGGGTGTGGCGTGAGGACGGTCTGCCAGCCGCGCGCCGCACGGCTGCACAACTGGCCTTGCAGCTGCGTATCAAGCGCGATGGCATTGAGCGCATCGGCGTCCAGCACCAGCTGCGGGGCGCT
>JANOUM010000604.1:0-1656 GCA_031416855.1 Rhodoferax sp.
GCGGCTCGCGTGCGATCTGCTCGGCAACTCGGGCGGCTGGAGCCCGACCGTGCACCTGTACTCGCAGGCCGGGGGCAAACTGCGTTTTGACGACGCCATCGCCGGTTTCGTGCCCAACACCATCGCCGCAGCGATCACACCGGCGGGCGCCGCCAATGGCGAGTTCAGCCTGGCTGGCGCGCTCGCGCAAGGACACGGTGCCGGTGTGCAAGCGGCCCGCGTGGCAGGTTATAGCGCACCGGCCGGCGCGCCGCCGGTAGGCGAGCCCGAGTCGGCGGCTGGCGTCGAGCCGATGTGGCATGCGCCGTCCCGGGTGTCGCGCGGCAAGCGCTTCGTCGACATCCAGGACGACGTCGTGGTCGAGGATCTGGAGCTGGCACACCGCGAGAATTTCCGCTCGGTCGAACACCTCAAGCGCTACACCACGCTGGGCATGGGAACCGACCAGGGCAAGACTTCCAACGTCAACGGCCTGGCCATCATGGCCGGGTTGCGCGGCGAGCCGATTCCGGCGGTCGGCACGACCACCTTCCGTCCGCCTTACACACCGGTGGCACTGGGACTTTTCGCCGGTGCCGAAATCGGCAAACACCAGACCCCGGTGCGGCGCACGGCGCTGCACGCATGGCATCTGGAGCGCGGCGCGTCAATGACCCCGGTCGGCCACTGGATGCGCCCCAAGGCGTACCAGCGCAAGGGCGAGAGTTTTGACGATGCGTGGCGGCGCGAGAGTCTGGCCGTGCGTAATGAGGTCGGTCTGGTCGACGTCGGCACTCTGGGCAAGATCGACGTGCAGGGCCCGCACGCCCTGGAGTTTCTGCAACGCGTCTACTGCAACAATTTTGCCAATCTGGCGGTCGGCCGGTTGCGCTATGGACTGATGCTGCGTGAGGACGGAATCGTGATGGACGATGGCACGGTCGCGCGTCTGTCTGACCAGCATTTTCTGGTGACGACAACGACCGTCAACGCCGGCAAGGTGCTGAGCCATTTCGAATGGCTGCTGCAGGTCGCCTGGCCCGATCTGAAGTGCCACGTAGTGTCGGTGACCGAGCAGTTTGCCCAGTTCGCGCTGGCCGGCCCGAAAGCGCGCGACCTGCTCGCCCGGCTGTTGCCGCAGTGCGACGTGTCGGACACCGCGCTGCCCCATCTGGGCATCCTGCAGACGACGCTCGAGGGCGCCCAACTGAACGTCTTTCGCATGAGTTTTTCTGGTGAACGTGCCTATGAGATCGCGATCGGCGCCGATTACGGCGAGAGCCTGTGGACGCGTTTGCTGGCCTGCGGCGAGCCGTTTGGCATCACCCCGTATGGCACCGAGGCCATGGGGGTGTTGCGGATTGAAAAAGGCCATGTGGCCGGCGCCGAACTCGACGGCCGGGTCACCGCGGCCGATCTCGGGTTGGGCAAGCTGGTGCGCAAGAATGGTGGTTTCATCGGCGCCGCGCTGGCGCTGCGCAGTTCCCTGGTCGAATCGCAGCGGCCGGCATTGGTCGGGCTGGTTCCGGTAGACAGCAGGCACGCGATCCGTGCCGGCAGCCAGCTGATCGGAGTCGACGCGACGGCGCGGCCCGGGGCAGTGACACCCAAGCAGGGATTCGTCAGCTCTGCCACACCCAGTGCGTTTCTCGGCCACGCTGTCGCGCTCGCGTTGCT
>JANOUM010000605.1:0-6868 GCA_031416855.1 Rhodoferax sp.
GCGGCGAACATGCCCGAAGCGGTCGGGGGCGCCGGACTCGATACGCTGTCGTGGCTGCTTTACGAAAAGGAACTCGGTCGTGCCAACTACGCGCTGCACTGGACCTGCGTCGCGCGCCCGTCGAACATCCTGCTGGCCGGAACCGAAGCGCAGCGCACGCAATACCTATACCCGTGCATCCGCGGCGAAACCTGGGACTGCCTGGCGATGACCGAGCCAGGCGCCGGGTCGGACCTGCGCGGCATGCAGGCAAACGCCCGGCCCGACGGCGACGACTGGATCCTGAACGGCACCAAACACTTCATCAGCCATGCCGACATCGCCGGATTCGCCATCGTCTTCATGGCCACCGGTGAGGAAGCCACCCCGCGCGGCCCGAAGAAAAAAATCACCGCCTTCTTCGTCGACAAGGGCACCAGGGGATTCACAGTGCGCGACGGATACCGCAACGTGTCGCATCGGGGTTATACCAACGCGATTCTCGATTTCGACGACTGCCGGCTGCACAAGCGGCAGATCCTGGGTGAGGTGCACAAGGGTTTCGAAGTTGCGAACACCTGGCTTGGCGCGACGCGCCTGCAGGTGGCTTCGACCTGCCTGGGCCGGGCCGACCGCGCGCTGACGCTGGCCCTGAGTTATGCGGCCGAACGACGCCAGTTTGGCCAGCAGATCGGCAAGTTCCAGGGCGTGTCGTTCAAGCTGGCCGACATGGCCATGGAACTGAAGGCGGCGGAACTCCTGACGCGCGAGGCGGGCTGGAAGTTCGATCAGGGCAGCGTCACCGAGGCCGACATGGCGATGGCCAAACTCAAGGCCACCGAGGTGCTGGCGATGGTCGCCGACGAGGCAATCCAGATCCACGGCGGCATGGGCCTGATGGACGATCTGCCGCTGGAGCGGATCTGGCGCGACGCCCGGGTCGAGCGCATCTGGGAGGGCACCAGCGAGATCCAGCGCCACATCATCAGCCGCGAACTGCTGCGGCCGCTGGGAGCGTAGCCATGCGATCCGCACGGATCACGGTGGACGTCGGCGGAAACACGCAGGAGACACCGGCCGGCTGCCCAAAGGTGTTCGGCACCGCAAAGCAAGGGCCGTTGCGTGACGCGTGATCTGCAGCGCCTGCTGCGCCCACGGTCGATCGCCGTCCTGGGCGCGGTCTGGGCCGAGAACGTGATTGCCCAATGCCGAAAAATAGGCTTCGCCGGACCGGTCTGGCCGGTGCATCCGACGAAACCGATGATCGGTGGCTTGCCAGCCTACGCCTCGTTGGCTGACCTGCCCCAGGCACCGGATGCGACATTTATCGGCGTGAACCGCCTGGCCACCATCTCTGTGGTACGCGAGTTGTCCGCCATGGGCGCCGGCGGGGCGGTTTGTTTTGCGAGCGGGTGGAGCGAGGCGGGAGCGGCGCAGTTGCAGCACGACCTGGTCCACGCTGCGGGCGACATGGCCATCCTCGGGCCAAACTGCTACGGCGTCATTAACTACCTCGACGGCGCGCTGCTCTGGCCCGACCAGCATGGCGGGCGGCGGGTGTTCACAGGGGTGGCGTTGCTGAGCCAGTCGTCCAACATCGTCATCAATCTGACGATGCAGGCACGCGCCCTGCCGGTCGCCTATGTTGCCTGCCTGGGCAATGCCGCACAAGTGGGGCTCGCCGAGCTGGCCGGCGCACTGTTGGCGGACGAGCGGGTCACCGCCATCGGCATGTATGTGGAGGGCATCGACGATGCACCGGCGTTTGCGGCCCTGGCCGAGGCGGCACGCGCTGCCGACAAGGGGCTGGTGTGCTTGAAGTCGGGCAAGACTGCACTGTCACGCATGGCCGCCGCGTCACACACGGCCTCGCTGGCCGGCGGCGGCGCAGCGTCGAGCGCCTTTTTGCGTCAGGCGGGCGTGGCCGAAGTCAACACGCTGGCCGAACTCATCGAGACGCTGAAGATTTTCCACACCCACGGGCCGCAGATCGGGCGGCGTATCTGTTCCTTGTCCTGTTCCGGTGGCGAGGCGGGGCTTGTGGCGGACCTGGCCGCACCCTTCGGGCTCGACTTCGCGCCGCCGAGTGAGGACACGCGGGAACGGCTGCGCGACATACTCGGGCCGATGGTGGCCATCGCCAACCCGCTGGACTACCACACCTTCATCTGGGGGGACGGGCCGCGTACGACGGCGGTGTTCACCACCATGTTGAGCGATTACGACGCGGGTATCTACCTGATCGACCCGCCGCGCCCGGACCGTTGTGATCCTTCGTCGTTCCAGCCGGCGATGGATGCCATCGTTGCCGCTGCACGGGCTACTGGCAAGCCGGCGTTCCCGGTGTCGTCCTTGCCCGAGAACTTTGCGGAGGATCGCGCCGTGGCACTGTTGGAACAAGGCATCACGCCGCTGATGGGGCTGGAAACGGCGCTCGGTGCCATCCGTGCTGCGCAGACACCCGCCGGGGTCGCAGGCTGGCGGCCTGTCGCGGGCATTGTGCCGCGCACCACCGCCACACTCTCCGAAGCCGAAGGCAAGGCACTGCTGGCCGAGGCTGGTGTCGCCGTGCCGCGCTCGGTGACGGCGATGACACTCGGTGAGTTGCAACCAATGGCCCTGGCCCTGACGCCGCCGCTGGCGCTCAAGGGCCTCGGTTTCGCGCACAAGACCGAGTCCGGAGCAGTGCGCCTGGGCCTACTTTCGCTGCAAGGGCAGACGGAGATGGCGGGAGCCACCGGTTACCTGGCCGAGGAAATGGTCACCGGCAGCGTGGCCGAAATCCTGCTGGGGCTGCGTCGCGATCCGGTCTATGGCGTCAGCCTGACGCTGGGCATGGGCGGCGTGACGGCCGAGGTGCTGGCCGACACGGTGACACTGATCCTGCCGGCGACTGCGGACGAGATATTGGCGGCGCTGCGGCGGCTGCGGCTGTGGCCGCTGCTCGACGGTTATCGCGGCCGGGCGAAAGCCGACATGACCGCGGTGGCGGAAATGGCCCTCACGCTCGGTGCGCTGATGCTGTCGCGCACCGATCTGGAAGAAATTGAAATCAACCCGATCCTGGTGCGCGCCGACGGCGCGGTCGCGGTCGATGCACTGATCCGAAAGGCACTCTGATGGCGAACATGACGATGCGGACCGATGGCCCGATCCTGACCCGGCGCGAGGGTGCGATCCTGGAGGTGACACTCGCGCGCGGCAAGGCCAATGCGATCGATCTGGCAACCAGCCGGGTGATGGGGCTTGTGTTCCGCGAATTCCGCGATGACGACGCCCTGCGCGTGTGTATCGTGCGCGCCGCGGGTGACAAGTTCTTCTGCCCCGGCTGGGATCTCAAGGCTGCCGCGGCAGGTGATGCGGTCGATGGCGACTACGGTATCGGGGGTTTTGGCGGGCTGCAGGAGTTGCCCAACCTCAACAAGCCGGTGATCTGCGCTGTCAACGGCATCTGCTGCGGCGGCGGGCTGGAGCTGGCGCTGTCGTGCGACCTGATTCTGTGCTCCGACAACGCCACCTTCGCACTGCCGGAGATCCGCTCCGGCACGGTGGCCGATGCGGCCTCGATCAAGCTGCCAAAACGCATTCCCTACCATGTGGCGATGGATCTGCTGCTGACCGGCCGCTGGTTTGACGCCGAAGAGGCGCTGCGCTGGGGGCTCGTGAAGCAAATCACCACGCCGGCCGAACTGCATGCCAAGGCCTGGGAGCTGGCACGGCTGCTGGAAGCGGGCCCGCCGCTGGTCTACGCCGCCATCAAGGAAGTGGTGCGCGAGGCGGAGAACATGCGCTTTCAGGATGCGCTGAACCGCATCACCAAGCGCCAGTTGCCGACGGTGGACCGGCTGTACTCGTCGCAAGACCAACTGGAGGGCGCACGCGCCTTTGCCGACAAGCGCGATCCGGTGTGTACGGGGCGCTGTGGGCCCGCAGCGCCGCCGGCGCCTGTGCGGTCGCACCACCTGCCATGCTGCTCGGCCACGCCGCGTCTCAACCCGGAAGTGCGATCGAGCGGCCGGCGTACTGTGGCGTCGGCAGCCCTGCGTGGCGCGCCGCCAGCGCCTGCACGCGGGGCTGCACCGACGGTGCAAACGGCGCCGCTCGCGGCCCCGACATGTCCACGTTGAGCAGCATCTGCTGGTTCGCCGCCAGCACCGGCTCGGTACCGGCCACATGCAGCGTGTGGTAGACATTCAGGCGTTTGGTGTCCACGCCCAGGATCTGGGTGCGCACCTCGATCGGCGTGCCCTGCTTCACCTCCAGCAGGTAGTTGATGTGCGATTCCAGCGTGAAGATCGAGTGGCCGGTGGCCAGGCGGCCGGCTTCGTCCAGGCCGAACAGGTCCATCAGCGCATCGGTGGCCATGCTGAAGATCAGCAGGTAGTGTGCATCGCGCAGGTGGCCGTTGTAGTCAGTCCATTCATGCAGCACTGTCCCGTGCCATGGCGCCAGCAGGGTTGCGGGTACGTCACTCATCGAGCGCGATGCCGTGTTTGATCTTGGTCGCGCGCACCGCCGCCTGCACCGCCATCAGGCAGTCGTCGCGGTAACGCTCCAGGTCGGCGATGCTGTGTTTGCCCAACTGCTCCGCCGTGCCGTCGACCACGCTGTCGATCAGGCCCTCGGTCAGCTCGGGCGCTTCCAGCTTGGTCCAGGGTAGCTTGAGCGCCGGTCCGAACTGCGCCATGAAGTGGCGCATGCCGGCGTCGCCACCGGCCAGCGTGTAGATAAGAAAGCTGCCCATGAAGGACCAGCGAATACCGGCGCCGTAACGGATCGCGTCGTCGATCTCGCCAGTGGTTGCCACGCCATCGTTGACCAGGTGCAGCGACTCGCGCCACATGGCTTCGAGCAGGCGGTCGGCGATGAAGCCCGGCACTTCCTTGCGCACATGCAGGGGTTTCATGCCCAGCGCCTTGTACACGCCGATGGCCGCCTGAATGGCATCAGGGGAGGTTTTCGCACCCCCCACCACTTCAACCAGCGGCAGCAGATACACCGGATTGAACGGGTGCCCGACGACACACCGCTCAGGGTGCTTCGCATGGGCGTAGAAGTCGGACGGCAACAGGCCCGAGGTGGACGAGCCGATCAGCACGTCGGGCCGCGCCGCCGCGCTGATCTTGGCGTGCAGGTCGATCTTGAGGCTCAGGGTCTCGGGCGCGCTTTCCTGGATGAAGTCGGCCCGGGCCACACATTCCTCAATGCTGGACACGAAGCGCAGGCGGCCCTGCGAGGCGCCGGACTGCAGGCCCTGCTGCTCCAGCGCCCCCCAGCACTTGGCGATGCGCGCGCGCAGAGCGGCTTCGGCACCGGGCGCCGGATCCCAGGCGACCACGTCCAGGGCGTTGGCAAGCGCACGCGCAACCCAGCCGCTGCCGATGACGCCGCTGCCCAGGGCGGCAAAGGTCTTGATATCCGTGACAAACGACATGCAGAATTCCTTGACTGTGAAAACCCGGATCAGCCGCGCGGCCTCAGGCCCATCTTGACGCGACCTTCGGCCGGGGTCATCGCTCGCGCGCCCAGACATTCGATCAGCCGGACGACGCGCTCCACCAACGACCCGTTGCTGGCCGGCACGCCCTTGTCGAGCCACAGGTTGTCCTCCAGGCCCACACGCACGTTGCCGCCCAGCAGGATGGCCTGCGCGGCCATCGGCATCTGCATGCGCCCGATACCGAAACCGGCCCAGGTCACACCGGCCGGCAGGTTGTCGACCATGGCCTTCATGGTGGTGGTGTCGGCCGGTGCGCCCCAGGGGATACCCAGGCAGAGCTGGAAGATCGGGTCTTTCAGCAGGCCCTCCTTGATCATCTGGTTGGAGAACCACAGGTGGCCGGTGTCGAAGATCTCGAGTTCGGCCTTGACACCGAGTTCGGTGATGCGCCTGGCACCCACACGCAGCGCAGCCGGCGTGGACACGTAGATCAGGTCGCCATCACCGAAGTTGAGTGTGCCGCAGTCCAGTGTGCAGATGTCGGGCAGCAGTTCCTCGACATGCAGCAGCCGGGTCAACGGGCCGACCAGGTCGGTGTTGGGGCCGAAGGCGGTCGGGTTCTCGCCGGGGCCGATGTCGAGGTCGCCACCCATGCCGGCGGTGAGGTTGACGATCACGTCCACGCCACTGGCCTTGATGCGCTCCATCACCTCGCGGTACAGCACCGGGTCGCGGCTGCCCTTGCCGGTTTGCGGGTCGCGCACATGGCAATGCACGACGGTGGCCCCGGCGTTGGCTGCTTCCACCGCAGCGGCGGCGATCTGCGCCGGGGTGACGGGAATCGCGGGATGTTTGTCGACAGTGTCGCCGGCGCCGGTGACAGCACAGGTGATGATGACATTGTGGTTCATGTCTTGTAGTCCGGTTCTTCCCGATCCAGGATCAGTTTGAGTTCATTGAAATGCAGGTCTGAAAAGCGCGTCGGGTAATCGTTCCACTGCGCGCAGGCGAGCGCCGCCACCGCATCGGGGATCAGGGCAAGGGAACGCCCCGTGGACAGGGCCAGCACCTGCAGCTGCGCCGCCTTCTCGAGGTAATACAACTCGTCAAAAGCCTGCGCTACCGTGGGCGCCACCACAATCACGCCGTGGTTGCCCATGAACAACACGCTCTTGCCCGGGCCCAGCAGCTGCGCCACGCGCCGGCCCTCGGACGCCTCCAGCGCCATGCCGCTGTAATCGCGGTCGTAGGCGATACGCCCATGGAAACGGCAGGCATTCTGGTCCAGCATCAGGAACTCGAAATCCTTCAAACAGCACAGCGCCGTGGTGTGGGCCATGTGGGTGTGCAGGATGCAGCGTGCCTGCGGCAAGCGCTGGTGCAATTCGGCATGCAGATGCCAGGCGGTGGGGTCGGGCGCCTCGGGGCCCTGCAGCGCCGCCGGGTGGC
>JANOUM010000606.1:0-5225 GCA_031416855.1 Rhodoferax sp.
TGATCGCGATGGCCGAGCATGGTCAGCCGGTGGTGATCACGCCATTCACGCTGATGGGCGCAATGGCGCCGGTCACGCTGGCGGCAGCTTTGGCGCAGCAAAACGCCGAGGCGCTGCTGGGGGTGGTGCTGACGCAGCTGATCCGGCCGGGCACACCCGTGATGTACGGGTCGTTCACCTCGAACGTGGATATGCGCAGTGGCGCACCCGCCTTCGGTACACCCGAGAATACCAAGGCGAACATCGCGAGCGGGCAATTGGCCCGGCGTTATGGTCTGCCCTACCGCACTTCGAATGCCAACGCATCCAATGCGGCGGACGCGCAGGCGGTATATGAAACCGAAATGTCCCTGTGGGGTGCAGTTCTGGGTCACGGCAACCTGATCTACCACGCAGCGGGCTGGCTGGAAGGAGGCCTTACGGCGTCGTTCGAAAAGCTGGTGCTCGACGTGGAGATGCTGCAGCACATGATCGAATTTCTCAAACCCATCGAAGTCAATGAGGCAGAGCTGGGTTTTGATGCCATCAAAGGCGTGGCCACTGGGGGGCACTTCTTCGCGTCGGCGCACACCATGGCGCGGTACGAACATGCCTTCTACCAACCGCTCGTCTCCAACTGGCAGAACTTTGAGGCCTGGCAGGCCGGTGGTGGCAAAGACGCCACCGAGCGCGCCACTGCCGTGTGGCAGCGGGCACTGGCCGAATACCAGGAACCGACACTGGATGCGGCCACCCGCGAGGAACTGACCGCCTACGTGGACAAGCGACGGATCGATATCGGAACTGGCGATCCTTGACTCGAACAGCGGATGGTGCCGTGGATCGCGGCCCAGGGTGCTGCGACCACAGGCGAATTGCCGGCGACTGGTCGACGGACGCATTTTGATCACGCAAAGACGGATCAAGCAATATTGATCACCGGCCCCATTCGTATCCGATTGTGACCGGGGCATGGTCCGAGAATTTCTGGTCCTTGAAGATCTCCACCATGCGCGCACCGGACGCCAGTTCGGGTGTCGCCAGGTGGTAGTCGAGCCGCCAACCCACGTTCTTGGCATAGGCCTGCCCGCGGTTGCTCCACCAGGTGTAGGCCTCATCCGTGGCGTCGGGATGCAGTTGGCGGTAGACGTCCACCATGCCCGCCTGGTCCAGCAACTTGGTCATCCAGGCCCGCTCCTCAGGCAGGAAGCCAGAGTTCTTCTGGTTGCTTTTCCAGTTCTTCAAGTCGATCTGCTTGTGGGCAATGTTGACGTCGCCGCACAGGATGAAGTCGCGCCGTTTCTTGAGGGTGAGCAGATGTGGATAGAACTCGTCCAGAAAACGGAACTTCGCCAGTTGCCGCTCTTCGCCCGAGGAGCCGCTGGGAAAGAAGGCGCTGATGACCGAGATCTTGCGTGCCGGGGTGTCGAAGCGCAGTTCCAGGTAGCGGCCTTCCGGGTCGAACTCGTGCGAATCGAAGCCAACGATGACCTCGGTGGGCTCGAAGCGTGAATACACCGCCACACCCGAGTAGCCTTTCTTGTCGGCGTAGTGGAAATGCCCGCGCAGGCCGGCCAGCGACTCGAACTTGCCCGCCACATCGGGGGCCTGTGCCTTGACCTCCTGCACGCAAATACAATCCGGCTTGGCAATGGCCAGCCAGGCCTCCAGACCCTTGCTGGTGGCAGAACGGATTCCGTTGAGGTTCAGGCTGGTCAATTTGTACAAGGGAGTCTCCATGTCGGATGGGTTGGGCAACAACGCGGGTCCCGCGCCGGTGGACGGCATGTCGCCTGATCTGCTGGCCCAGGAATTTGTCCAGTTTGCGGTTGACTGTGGCGTGTTGCGATTTGGGGAATTCAAGACCAAGGCAGGTCGCCTGAGCCCGTACTTTTTCAATGCCGGGCTGTTCGATGACGGTGCCAAGCTGGGCCGGCTCGCGCAATTCTATGCCCGGCGTCTGCTGGACAGCGGCATCGCGTTCGACATGGTGTTCGGTCCGGCCTACAAGGGCATTCCACTGGGCGCGGCCCTGGCGGTCGAGCTGGCCCGTCTCGGGCGCAATGTGCCCTTTGCCTACAACCGCAAGGAAGCCAAGGACCATGGGGAAGGCGGCAGCCTGGTGGGCGCGCTGCTCAGGGGCCGTGTGCTGATAGTGGATGATGTGATGTCTGCTGGCACCGCGGTACGCGAGTCGATCGCCGTCATCAATTCTGCGAGTGCCACGGCCCATGCGGTGGTGATCGCGCTGGACCGGCAGGAAAAGGCGACCGAGAATGGGGCCGACAGCGCATACAGCGCGGTGCAGTTCGTGCGCCGCCAGCTGGGTTTGCAGGTGTGCAGCATTGCGAGACTGTCCGATTTGCTGCAGTATCTGGAGCAACGCAGCGGTTCAGGGCTGTCGGTGGACCACCAGCGGGTGCTGGCCTACCGGCAGCGTTATGGTGTGGACGACAGCCAGTCATAAGGCATAAGGCATAAGGCGGGAAATGGGACACAGACGACCAGTGCTTTCGCAGCGTTTGTGGCCGGGCATATGCCTGTCGCTCATGACGGCATGGGCACATGCCCAGGCGCCGGTATCCGGCATCTATTCCTGCATCGACTCCGAAGGGCGCAAGATCACGTCGGACCGGCCCATTGCGGAGTGCAACGACCGCGAGCAGAAACTCCTCAATCCGAGCGGCACCGTGCGTGCCAAGGTCGGCCCCACGCTGACAGCGCAGGAACGCGCAGATATCGAAAGCCGTGCGAAGCAGGGGGCGGAGGCCCGCGCCGTCCAGGCGGAAGAAAAACGCCGCGAACGCGCTCTCCTGATCCGCTACCCCACCCGGGAGGTGCATGACCGCGAACGTGCACTCGCCTTCACCCAGGTCGCGACAGTTGCGCAGGCGGCCCACAAACGCATCGATGAACTGGTATTGGACCGTCGCAAGTTTGACCAGGAGATGGAGTTCTACAAGAAGGATCCGGGCAAGGCGCCGCCCACATTGCGCACACAACTGGAAGGCATCGACCAGGGCGTCCAGATCCAGCGGCGGTTCATTGGCGAGCAGGAAAACGAGCTCAAGCGTATCGCCACCCGTTTCGACCAAGAGCTCGCGCGCCTCAAGCCCCTGTGGGCGGCCCAGGCGGCTGCGCGGGCAACGGCTGGCGCAGCCACCGGAAAACCCCCCTGATCCAGCGAAAAACGGTGTTCAGGCGAGTTTCTGGCGCAGCAGTTCGCCGGCCTGCTGCGGGTTGGCCTTGCCCTTGCTGGCTTTCATCACCATGCCGACCAGCGCGTTGAAGGCCTTTTCCTTGCCCAGGCGGAATTCGTCGACTGACTTGCCATTGGCGGCAAACACGTCGTCGATGATTTTTTCGAGCGCACTGGCGTCGTTCATCTGGCGCAGACCCAGTTGGTCGATCACCGCCTCCACGTCACTCTTGCCACCGGCTGTGAGTGTGCCCAGGGGATCTGTATGGTTGGCGACTGCCGACGTGGCCCGATTCCACAAAGTGTTGAAGACTGTTTTCGCTGCGTTGTTGGAAATAGTCCCGTCGCCAATGAGTTGTATCAGCCAAGCCATTGTGTTGGGGTCGACCGGGCAGTGCGCCATGTCCAAGCCATCCAGGTTGAGTTTTCGCGCTATCTCGCCCATGATCCAATTGCCCACCAGCCTAGGCTGTCCGCAAACCTTTGTGGTGGCTTCAAAATAGGCCGCCATCGCCTGGCTTTGTGTCAGCGCGTCAGCATCGGGTTCGGGCAGGCTGTAGTCGGCCACCAGGCGTTGCGCCATCACGCGCGGCAGCTCGGACATGGCCGCGCGGACCTCCTCGATCCAGCTGTCGGCAATCACCAGCGGTGGCAGATCGGGATCGGGAAAGTACCGGTAGTCGGCCGCGTCTTCCTTGGTGCGCATGGCGCGGGTCTCGCCGGTGTCGGGATTGAACAACACCGTGGCCTGGCGGATCGCGTGGCCATCCTCGATCTGGTCGATCTGCCACTGGACCTCGTAATCGATCGCGTGTTGCATGAACTTGAAGCTGTTCAGGTTCTTGATCTCGCGCCGCGTGCCGAGTTCGGCGCCGGGCTTGCGCACCGATACGTTGGCGTCGCAGCGGAAACTTCCCTCCTGCATGTTGCCGTCGCAAATTCCGATCCAGGTCACGATCTTGTGCAGCTCCTTGGCGTAGGCCACGGCCTCGGCACTTGAACGCATGTCGGGTTCGGTGACGATCTCCAGCAGCGGCGTACCGGCGCGGTTGAGGTCGATGCCCGACTGTCCGGCGAAGTCCTCGTGCAGGGATTTGCCGGCGTCTTCCTCCAGGTGCGCCCGCACCAGGCGCACCGAGCGCTTTTCACCGTCCAGGAAAAACTCGACCTGACCGCCCTGCACTACCGGCATTTCGAACTGGCTGATCTGGTAGCCCTTGGGCAGGTCGGGGTAAAAGTAGTTCTTGCGTGCGAATACGCTGCGCCCGGCGATGTGCGCGCCGATGGCCAGGCCGAATTCGATCGCGCGTTCGACCGCGCCGCGGTTCATCACCGGCAGCGTCCCGGGCAGGGCCAGGTCGACCGCGCAGGCCTGCGTGTTGGGGGCGGCGCCGAAGGCGGTCGACGCGCGGCTGAATATTTTGGAGCGCGTCGCGAGCTGGGCGTGGGTCTCGAAGCCGATCACGACTTCGTACCCCCGCACGAGGACTGGTTGGCGGGTGGCCTCTGCCGTGGCGGTTGCGGTCGCGCTGTTCATGCCCGGAATCCCAGGGGCTTGCGGGTATGGAAATCGGTGACGCGCTGGAACTGGTGCGCCACATTCAGCAGGCGTGCCTCCTGCAGGTAGTTGCCAATTATCTGCAGGCCCACCGGCAGGCCGTGGGCGCCGAAGCCGGCCGGCAGGCTCATGCCGGGCAGCCCGGCCAGCGACGCCGGCAGGGTGAAGATGTCGGCCAGGTAGTTGGCCACCGGGTCATCACTCTTCTCGCCAACCTTCCAGGCCACGGTGGGTGCCACCGGCCCGGCGATCACGTCGCACTCCGTGAAAGCCTGCTGGAAGTCGTCGGCCAACATGCGCCGGATTTTTTGCGCCTGCAGGTAGTAGGCATCGTAATAGCCGTGCGACAGCACATAGGCGCCGATCATGATGCGGCGCTTTACCTCGTCGCCAAATCCCTGCGCGCGGGTCTTGCGGTACATGTCCTGCAGGTCCCTGTACTCGTGTGCGCGGTGGCCGAACTTGACGCCGTCGAAGCGGCTCAGGTTG
>JANOUM010000607.1:0-14342 GCA_031416855.1 Rhodoferax sp.
GGAGACAATGTCGCGCACACCAAGGCTGCTCTGCTCGAAGCCGCGCACGGAGCCCAGGCCGCCACCGAAGAAATTCTTGAACAGCGGGAATGGCAGGCCAGACAGTCCCTTGCCAAGCCCCAGATCACCATTGAAGGCGACTGTGAACTGCTTGTTCAAGGGCACGTACTGCTGGTACTGGTAGCTGGCGGTGATGTACTTGACGTCACCCCCAACGCCCCACTCCCCCGTCACGCGCTGGAACACGCCATTGTTGGGAACCAGTGCGCTGTCGCGTGTATCGCGCGCCCACCCGAGCGTCAGCGGCAAGGTGCCACTCGAATAGCCGAACTGGTTGGCATACGCGAGGTAAGCGGCAGGCAGCTTGGTGCCGGGCACGATGCGGGTGCGTTCGAACCCGCCGCCGAAATACACGGTGTCGGATTCCGTGAACGGCACGCCGAAACGCAGCGAGGCGCCGCTGGTCACCAGCTTGTAGCTGCTGGTGTCTGCAAACGGGGAGGTGCTGCGATGGTAGACATCGATCGACCGGGAGACGCCATCGACCGTGAAATACGGGTCGGTGGTGCTGAAAACCACCGTCCTGTTGGTCTTGCTGGTATTGACCTGCATGCCGAGCGAGTTGCCGGACCCAAATGCGTTTTCCTGCTTGACCGCACCGGTAAGGCCCAGGCCATCGCCACTCGAGTAGCCTGCGCCCAGGCTAAGGTTGCCGGTCGGCTTTTCGACCACTGCGACCGTCAGGTCGACCTGGTCCGGGGACCCGGCGACCTCCTGGGTTTCGACCACCACCTCCTTGAAGAAGCCGAGCCGGTCCACGCGGTCGCGCGACAGCTTGATCTTGTCCGCGTCGTACCATGCGGCCTCGAACTGCCGGAACTCGCGCCGGACCACCTCATCCCGGGTGCGGTTGTTGCCGGCAACGTTGATCCGCCGCACATAGGCGCGGCGCGACGGCTCGGCCTGCAGGACGATGACGACACGGTTGTTGACGCGATCTACCTCCGGCCTGGCCTCGACCTGCGCGAATGCATAGCCGAAATTGCCGAAGAAATCGGTGAATGCCTTGGTTGTCTGCACCACCGCGTCGGCGTTGTAGGCCTGCCCGGGACGGATGGCGATCATGGGCTTGAAATCGTCTTCCTTGCCCAGGTAGTTGCCTTCCAGCTTGACCGCCGACACCACGAAGCGCTCGCCTTCGGTGACGGTGATTGCGATGTTGATGTCCTGCTTGTCGGGCGAGATCACGACCTGCGTCGAGTCGATCCGGAACTCGAGGTACCCGCGGGTGAGGTAGTGCGACCGCAGCGCTTCCAGGTCGGCGTTGAGTTTGGCGCGCGAATACTGGTCCGACTTGGTGTACCAGCTGAGCCAGCCTCCGGTGTCCAGATCAAACAGGTTGCGCAGCGTGGATTCACTGAACACCTTGTTGCCGACGATGCGGATTTCTTTGATCTTCGCCCGATCGCCCTCGGTGATCGTGAACGCGAGATTGACACGGTTGCGCTCGACCGGCGTGACGGTCGTCACCACCTCCGCGGCATACAGACCGCGATTGATGTACTGCCGCTTGAGCTCCTGCTCGGCGCGGTCCAGCACGGCGCGGTCAAAGGGCCGGCCGTCGGCCAGACCGGCGTCACGCAACGCGTTGCGCAGGACGTCCTTCTCGAACTCCTTGTTGCCGCTGAACTCGATGTCGGCCACTGTCGGGCGCTCTTCGACGATCACCACCAGCACGTCGCCACTCACCTCGACCCGCACGTCCTTGAACAGGCCCAGGGCAAACAACGCCTGGATGGCGGCCGCGCCCTTTTCGTCGCTGAAAGTGTCGCCGACCCGGATCGGTATCGACGCGAAGATGGTACCGGCCTCGACACGCTGCAGTCCCTCGACCCGGATGTCGCGCACAGTGAAAGGGTCCACGGCCCATGCTGCACCGGTTGCGCAACTGAAGGCAATGGCGATAGAAAGCAGATCCCTGCGGAAACGTTTGAATTGCATTTTGTCGTGTCAGAAACAGTCGTGTGTGGCCGGCCGAAACCGGGGTTTCAGCCGAAAATCCTGGCCAGGTCGTTGTAAAGAGCGATGCTCATCATGAAGAGCAGAACGGCAACGCCGCCCCGCTGGAGCCGCGCCATCCAGGCATCAGTCACGCTGTTGCCAGTCACAGCCTCCCAAAGATAATACATCAGGTGACCGCCATCGAGCATCGGCACGGGCAGCAGGTTCAACACGCCCAGACTGACGCTGATCAGCGCCAGGAACAGCAGGTACGCCGTCAGTCCCTGGTTGGCCGATTTGCCAGCGTAATCCGCGATCGTCAGGGGCCCGTTGAGATTTTTCAGCGACGCCTCGCCAATCAGCATGCGCCCTATCATGCGAACCGTCAGGGCGGACACTTCCCAGGTCTTCACGACGCCGGCCCACAGACCTTCGAGTGGGCCCAGCTGCACAGTCACCAGTGCCGCCGGCGCGCCGACAACAGCACCGATCCTGCCCACTGCTCGCCCCGCTTCGTCCACCACCCGCGGCTCCACAGCGATCTCGAGCCGCCGGCCATCGCGCTCGATGACCCACTGGCTGACGCTGCTGCTGCCGCCACGTGCCGAGCCGCGGATAAGATCGCGCAATTGCTGAGCGTCGCGCACCGCCACTGGGCCAAATTTGAGCACCAGGTCGCCCGGGCGAAGCCCCGCAGCAGCCCCGGCGCCACCGGCCGTCACATTGCCCAGCACCGGCCGGCTCATCGGCCCGACGATGCCGATGCGGCTGAACAACTGGGCATCCACGTCCTGGATGTCCGTACGGCTGAGCCGCAGCACACGTTCATGGGTGCCGTCGCCATCGCTTGACGACAACACCAGGCGCACGTCGCGCTTCTTCAGTGCACCCTGCGCCAGCAACCAGCGCAGGTCGTCGAACGACGCCACGGCATCGGTTTCGTCGCCATCGAAACCGGCTCGCTGCACCAGTTCGCCACCGGTGATGCCGGCCTGCTCTGCCAGGGAGCCCGGCACCGGGCTGGCCAGCAGCGCACGCGGCTGCTCCACGCCGGTCCAGTTGACCACGGCATACAGCAGCACTGCCAGCAACAGATTGATCAGTGGCCCGGCGGCGACTATGGCTGCTCGCGCCGCCAATGGCTGGTTGTTGAAAGCCATGTGACGGTCCGCCGGCGCAACTGGCGCTTCGCGCTCGTCGAGCATCCGGACATAACCACCCACCGGAAAGGCCCCCAGGACAAACTCGGTCGCCGAACCCTTGGGTTGCCATCGCCACAACACATGACCGAAGCCGACGGAAAACCGCAACACCCGAACACCACAGGCCACCGCCACACGGTAATGCCCATACTCATGCACCGCGATCAGAACACCCAGTGCCAGCAGGAACGCCAGGACGGTCAACATGGAGTTGTCGCTCTCATGTCACGCGGGCCCAAACTTGTGCACCCAGTCGACCGCGACGCGGCGCGCGTGGTTGTCGAGCGCCAGCAGACCCTCCAGCGTGTCGGCCCCGCACGCCTGCACCGCCGCCAGCGTCGACTGGTTGACCGCATGGATCTGGTCGAAGCGGATCCGGCGATCGAGAAACGCAGCCACCGCGACCTCGTTGGCAGCGTTCAGGATCGCGGGTGTTCCAACCGGCGACCCGAGCACCTGCCAGGCAAGCCGCAATCCGGGAAATCGCGCCTGGTGCCCGGCGGACTCGCAGGATTCGAACGTCAAGGCCGTCAAGGCCTGAAAGTCCAGTGCCTGCGCGCCCGACTCCATGCGGGCGGGCCAGGATAGGCCGTAGGCGATGGGTACCCGCATGTCGGCGGTGCCCATTTGCGCAACGATGGAGTTGTCGCGGTACTGCACCATCGAGTGGATGACGCTTTGAGGGTGGATCACCACGTCGATCTGCTGCGGCATTACGCCGAACAGGTAACGGGCCTCGATTACCTCGAGCGCCTTGTTCATCATGGTGGCCGAGTCGACCGAAATCTTTCGCCCCATCACCCAATTGGGGTGGGAACAGGCCTGCTCGGGAGTGACGTCGCGCAGCGTGGCCGGGTCGCGGGCGCGAAACGGCCCCCCCGAAGCCGTCAGCAGCAGCTTGTCAATTACCTGCGGCCAGCTGGTGGCGTCGTCCGGCAGCGACTGGAAAATCGCCGAGTGCTCGCTGTCGATCGGCAGCAACTTGGCGCCACCGGTGCGCACTGCGGCCAAAAACACCTCGGCGCCCACCACCAGCGCCTCCTTGTTGGCCAGCAACAGGCGTTTGCCCGCCAGCGCCGCCGCCATGCACGACGCAAGACCCGCAGCTCCCACGATCGCGGCCATCACGATATCGACCCGCTCGTCGCGCGCCACCGAGGCGATGGCGTCCGGGCCCAGCAGCACCCGCGTCGCCAGCCCCGCAGCGGCGCAACGCTGCTGCAATTGCAGCCCGTGCGGCGGCGACGCCATAACAGCAAACGCTGGTTTGAACCGTACGCACTGGGCCAGCATGTCGTCCACGCGGGTCGACGCAGTCAGCGCGAACACCTCGAACTGGTCCGGGTGGCGCGCCACCACATCGAGCGTGCTGACGCCGATGGAACCGGTCGAGCCGAGGATCGCAATCTGCTTCCTGGAGGTCATCGGGGCCGTGCCTACAAAGCGTGCAGTAGCAGAGCCAGCGGAACGGTCGGCAACAAGGCATCCAGGCGGTCGAGCACACCACCATGCCCAGGCAGCAAACCGCTGCTGTCCTTGACACCGGCAACCCGCTTGACCAACGACTCCAGCAGATCGCCTGCCACACTCATCGCAGTCAGCCCCAGCAGGGCCGGCACGGCCAGCCACCCCAGCGAGTCGGCGAGTTGCGTATACAGACTACCCGTGCCGGCCTGCCAGAACCCGTCGGCCCAGCGCCATGCGACATACAGCAGCAGCACGCCGACCATGCCGCCTACCACCCCCTCCCAGCTCTTGCCGGGGCTGATGCTGGCAGCGAGTTTCCTGGTGACCCATCGCCCACCCCACCTGCGGCCGGTGAAATAGGCACCGATGTCGGCCATCCACACGAGCGCCATGACTGACAGCAGGTAATTGACGCCGGCAATGCGCGCCTGCGCCACAGCCAGCCAGGCGACACACAGCAGCACCACCCCCAGGCAAAGCCGCACCGTGGGAGGCACCGCCCGCCAGCTGTCGGCGCCGCCACGCAACAACCAGGAACCACCCAACACCCAGACGACTCCTGCTGCGGCCCACAACCAATGCAGGTTCAAGTCCAGCAGGCCAGCGGCCCAGGCGAGGGCACAAGCGGCCCCCCCCACGGCGCCGGTGATCAAGGACGGCACCGGTCCCAGGCCGGACAGGCGCGCCCACTCCCAGGTGGCGGCGATGATGAACACCATGGCCACCAGATTGAACGGCTCGGGCGACGGATAGAGCAGGGCGGGCAGCAGCACCAGCAGCAGGATGACTGCCGTTACGACGCGTTGCCAGAGCATGTGAAGGCCTCAGGCAGCCCGCTGGCTGGGCGAAGTTTCGCGCAACTGTTCGGACGTCTGCCCAAAGCGCCGCTCGCGCTGGTTATAGGCCGCAATCGCGAAATCGAGTGCCTTGTCGTCGAATTCCGGCCACAAGGTTTCGCAGAAGTACAACTCGGAGTAGGCCGCCTGCCACAACAGGAAATTGCTGATGCGTTGCTCGCCACCGGTGCGGATGATGAGGTCGGGCTCCCGCAACTGGCC
The DNA here is from genome assembly GCA_031416855.1 of Rhodoferax sp. Taxonomy (GTDB): domain Bacteria; phylum Pseudomonadota; class Gammaproteobacteria; order Burkholderiales; family Burkholderiaceae_C; genus CAISIP01. Next base: position 5,729 of record JANOUM010000607.1, read on the forward strand.
CAGTTGCATGGCGGCGCCCAGGCTGCGCTCGGTGATCGGCTCACCACGCGCGACCAGGGCGTTGGCGGCCTGGACAATGTCCCAGCGCCCACCATAGTTGAAGCAGACATTGAGGACCAGGCGGGAATTGGGCGCAGTAAGCGCCTCGGCGCGCTCCAGACCCGAACGCACCACAGGCGAGAGTGCCGCACGGTCGCCCCGAAAATGCAGGCGCACCCCATCGGCAACCAGCTGGGGTATCTCCCTGGACAGGGCCATGACCAGCAGTTCCATCAATCCGGACACCTCCTCCTGCGGACGGTTCCAGTTTTCGGACGAGAAGGCGAACACTGTCAGCACTGAAACGCCCCGCTCCGCGCAGGCCCGCACACAACGGCGCAACGAGTCCACGCCGGACTTGTGGCCCGCGACACGCGGCAGGAACCGACGGGTCGCCCAGCGTCCGTTGCCATCCATCACGATGGCGATGTGGTTCGGGACGGCGCTGATCATGCGGTGCAACGGTAGAAGGACGACCCCGCCCTCAGACCGCCATGAGATCCTGCTCTTTGGCCGCCACCAGCTGGTCGATCGCCACGATGTGACGATCCGTCACCTTCTGGATTTCGACCTCGGAGCGTTTATGGTCGTCCTCCGATGCGAGTTTCTCCTTGACCAGTTTTTTGACCGCCTCGTTGGCGTCCCGGCGCAGGTTGCGCACAGCGACCTTGGCACTTTCACCCTCACCCCGGACGACCTTGGTGAGTTCCTTGCGGCGCTCCTCGGTCATGGCGGGCATCGGCACCCGGATCAAGTCGCCCATGGACGCCGGATTGAGACCGAGATCGCTCTCGCGAATGGCCTTTTCGATCTTTGCGCCCATGCCCTTCTCCCAGGGCTGTATGCTGATCGTGCGGGCATCGAGCAAGGCCACATTGGCCACCTGGCTGATCGGAAGGCTGGCGCCATAGTAGTCCACATGCACCGAATCCAGCAGGGCCGGATTGGCCCGCCCGGTCCGGATTTTGGTCAAATTGGCCTTGAACGCCAGGATGGACTGGTCCATTTTGGCTTCGGCCGTTCTCCTGATTTCAGCGATGTCCATCAACTACTCCGACAGTCTTCTGGCGGGTGCCATTACCCGCCATGCATGAATTTGCCGCCATTGTCACGCATAGACAAGGGTGCCCTCGTCTTCGCCGAGCACGACGCGCTTGAGCGCACCATGCTTGATGATCGAAAACACCTTGATCGGCAACCGTTGATCGCGGCACAGCGCAAATGCGGTTGCGTCCATGATGCCGAGGTTCTTGGCCATGGCCTCGTCAAAGGATATCTTGCTGTAACGCGTGGCCGTGGGGTCTTTATTGGGGTCGGCACTGTAGACACCGTCCACCTTGGTCGCCTTGAGCACCACCTCGGCACCGATCTCCGCGCCGCGCAAGGCGGCGGCTGTGTCGGTCGTGAAGAACGGGTTGCCGGTTCCGGCGGCGAAGATCACCACCTTGCCCTCCTCCAGGTACTGCAAGGCCTTGGGCCGGACGTAAGGCTCGACCACCTGCTCGATCGAGATCGCCGACATCACGCGCGCCGTCAGGCCCGCCTTGTTCATGGTATCGCCCAGGGCCAGGGCATTCATCACGGTGGCCAGCATGCCCATGTAGTCGGCGGTCGAACGGTCCATGCCGACCGAACCACCGGCGACGCCGCGAAAGATGTTACCCCCGCCGATCACCACCGCCACCTCGACGCCCATGCGCGTAACCTCGGCGACCTCGTTCACCATGCGCACAATCGTATCGCGGTTGATGCCAAACTGGTCGCCCCCCATCAGGGCCTCACCCGACAACTTGAGCAAGATTCGTTTGTGAACGGGTTTGGGGTCTGCCATGGGCATCTCCTGGTACTGTTTCAAAAAGGCAGGCCCCGGGCCTGCGCCATCTGGCGAGGTTCAGACCGACTGCTTCGCCGACGCCACCTGCGCGGCAACCTCGGCGGCAAAATCGTCAACCTTCTTCTCGATGCCCTCGCCCACGACATACAGGGTGAAACCCTTGACCGTGGTGTTGGCCGCCTTGAGCATCTGTGCCACCGACTGCTTGTCGTTCTTCACGAAGGACTGGTCGAACAGAGAGACTTCCTTCAGGTACTTCTGCACGCCACCTTCGACGCGCTTGGCGACGATCTCGGGCGACTGGACCGGTTTGCCGGCCGCAACTGCGGCGGCTGCGTCTTCTGCCGCTTTGGCAGCGGCCACCGATCGCTCGCGCGCCACCAGTGCGGCAGGCACATCGGCGCTCGACAGGGCGACCGGCTTCATGGCTGCCACGTGCATCGCCACATCCTTGGCGGCCGCTTCATCACCCTCAAACTCGACCACGACGCCAATGCGGGTACCGTGCAGGTAGGTCGCCAGACGGGTGCCCGAGGCGAAGCGCTTGAAACGACGAAAACTCATGTTCTCGCCGATCTTGCCGATCAGGCCCCTGCGGACATCTTCCAGCGTCGGGCCGAAACCGTCCTGGGCAAAAGGCAGCGCGGAAAGCGCGGCAACATCGGCCGGGTCGTGTTTTGCCACCAATGTGGCCGCGGCGTTCGCCAACGCCAGGAACGTGTCGTTCTTGGTCACAAAATCGGTTTCGCAGTTGACTTCGATCATCGCGCCCGCATCGCCATCGCGCGCCGTGGCGACCACCCCCTCGGCGGTGATGCGACCAGCGGCCTTGCCAGCTTTCGTGCCCAGCTTGACACGCAACAACTCCTCCGCCTTGGCCATGTCGCCTTCGGCTTCGGTCAGGGCCCGTTTGCATTCCATCATCGGCGCGTCGGTTTTGCCGCGCAGTTCCGCCACCATGCTCGCTGTGATTGCAGCCATTTTTTCTCTCCGTACTTGATTCGACAAAATTCCTGGGGAGGCTAAAAAAAAGGGGCATCAATGCCCCTTTCTTCCTGAGCCGAAAGATTCAGGCCGATGCCTCGTCCACTTCGACGAATTCATCCGAAGATTCAGCCGACACGGCCTTGACCACATCGTCCACCGCATTGGCGCGGCCTTCAAGCACCGCATCGGCAATGCCACGCGCATACAGCGTCACCGCCTTGGCGGAGTCGTCGTTACCGGGAATCACATAATCGATACCTTCAGGCGAGTGGTTGGAGTCCACCACACCGATCAGGGGAATGCCGAGCTTCTTGGCTTCGGACACCGCAATCTTGTGAAAGCCGACGTCGATCACGAAGATCGCGTCCGGCAGCGCGGCCATATTCTGGATCCCGCCGATGTCCTTCTCGAGCTTCGCGAGTTCGCGCGCGAACATCAACTGCTCTTTCTTGCTCATGCTGTCAAGACCGCCTTCTTGCTGCAGCTTCATCTCCTTCAGGCGCTTGATCGATATCTTCACCGTCTTGAAGTTCGTCAACATGCCGCCCAGCCAACGCTGGTCGACGTAGGGAACACCGACGCGTTGCGCCTCGGCGGCGATCGTGTCGCGGGCCTGGCGCTTGGTGCCAACCATCAGCACAGTGCCGCGTCGGGCGGTCAACTGGCGCACGAACTTCGTAGCGTCCTGGAACATCGGCAACGATTTTTCCAGGTTGATGATGTGGATCTTGTTGCGATGGCCGAAGATGAACGGTGCCATCTTGGGGTTCCAGAATCGGGTCTGGTGTCCGAAATGGACGCCAGCTTCCAGCATTTCGCGCATGGTTACAGACATGTTGAGCTCCAAAGGTTGGGTCTAAAATCCGGGTCACTATCCGGCGCCCTGTCAACAAAACCTGAGAATATCGGCCTGGTTGCAGCAGCGCGAACACCTTGATGGGCCCGGTTTGCGATTTGTCTGCAGATACGCCGAAATGGCGCACCCGCAAAGCCGTGCGAATATAACACAGGACACCTCCAATTCGATGCCAATAACCCCTGCACCCGACCTCACCGTAGCCCTGGCGCGCATGCGCACCGGGCAGACCAGCGCCGTGGCGGAAATGGCCGCCTGCATCGCCGTGGCGGCGTCCGATCGCTGCCGCAACGTGTACCTGAAACCCCTGTTCCAGGAGGCGAGACTGGCCGCCGCAGACCCGCGCAACCACAGCCGCGCCCTGGGAGGGCTGGCAGTCTCGGTCAAGGATCTGTTCGACATGCAGGGCATGGTCACCACGGCCGGGTCCCGGGTGCTGACCGGCGCGGCAGCGGCCGAGCGCGACTGCCCGGCGGTCGCACGCCTCAAAGCCGCGGGCGCAGCCATCAACGGGCGCACCAACATGGTCGAGTTCGCCTTTTCCGGCGTCGGCATCAATCCGCATTTCGGCACGCCGGCCAATGCGGCCAGCGATGGCGAAGCCCTGATCCCCGGGGGCTCGTCGTCCGGCGCGGCTGTGTCGGTGGCCACCGGCGCTGCGTTCATCGGGCTCGGTTCGGACACGGGTGGCTCGGTCCGCATTCCTGCCGCGCTGAACGGGATCGTCGGCTTCAAGAACACCGCTCGTCTGGTGCCGACCTTGGGCGCCGTGCCGCTGTCGACCACACTCGATACCGCCTGCGCCCTGACCCGCTCGGTCGACGATGCCATGCTGGCGCATGAAATACTGGCGGCGCGCCCGGTCGTCCGCAGCCATGCGCCACTGAGCGCCTACCGGCTTGCGGTGGTGCGCAACCTGATGCAGGACGACCTGGATGCGACCGTGTCGCGCGCGTACCAGCGCAGCCTCACATTGCTGCGACGACACGGCGCCCAGATCACCGAGATCGACCTGCCCGAACTCGGTGATCTGGCTGCCATCAACGCCAGCGGCGGTTTTTCCGTTGCCGAGAGTTTTGCGTGGCACCGCGCGCTGCTGGCAAACCATGCGGCGGACTACGATCCGCGTGTGGCCTTTCGCATCGCGCGCGGCTCCGCCATGGGCGCGGCAGACTATGTGGACCTGCTGCAGGCACGCGCCGACTGGATCCTGCGCATGGAGGCACGCATGGCGGGTTTCGACGCGTTGTTGTCGCCCACGGTGCCCCTGGTTGCGCCAGCCATCGCGGCGCTGGCACCCGGCGCCGGGCGCGACGATGCGTTTTTCAAGGTCAATAGCCAACTGTTGCGCAATACCAGCATTGTCAACATGCTTGACGGCTGCGCGATCTCGATCCCGTGCCAGGCTCCGGACGAATTGCCCGTGGGGCTCATGGTCTGGCACGCAGCCATGCGCGATGATGGCGTGCTCAACGTGGCACGGCAGATCGAGCGACTGTTGCAGGCCGCCGTCTGACGTCGGCTGCCGGGCGCGATCGCGGTGCGGGCTCACGACACACAAGGGATTCATGAAAATTGCTGTCATCGGCGCGGGCATCATCGGTGTCACCACGGCGTTTGAACTGGGCCGAGACGGCCACGAGGTCACGGTTTTCGAGCGCTGCGGCGCCGCTGCGGAAGAGACCAGTTTTGCCAACGCGGGCATCATCGCGCCGGGTTACGTGACTCCCTGGGCGTCGCCCGGCATGCCGCGCAAGGTGCTGTCGCAGTTGTTGCGCCGCCACGCGAGCGTGCGGGTCGGCCTGCCGCTGCGGATGTCAGAACTGGCCTGGATGTGGCGCTGGTACCGGGCCTGCCGGCATGACGTCTACTGCGTGAACCGGGCACAGCTGCAGGCATTGGCCTTTTACAGTCGTCAGCGGCTGCATGCGATCACCGACCACCTGCACCTCGACTACGACCGCAGCGACGGCTACCTGGTGTTACTGCGCAGCCAGCGCGACCGTGCCCTGGTCGAGCCCGGCCTGCAGGTGCTGCGCGATGCGGGCGTCAGGTTCGCGTTGATCGATCCGGCCCAGGTACGCCTGCTCGAGCCGGGTCTGAACCCTGACACCAGCTTCGCCGGAGCCATCCAGCTGCCGGAGGGCGAAGTCGGCAACTGCCGCCAGGTTGCCTTGTTGCTCAAGAACGAAGCGCAGCGGCTGGGGGTCCGGTTCCAGTTCAGCACCCGGGTCGATCGCATCGACGTGACCCCGGCACTGGGCCTGGCCGTCAACGGGTCGGCAGCCGTCGAACGCTTCGACAACGTGGTGTTGTGCGCCGGTGTGGCGTCGGAGGCTCTTTTGCGACCCATGGGACTGCGTGTCCCGCTGGCCGCGGTGTATGGCTATTCGCTGAGCGCGGCCATCCGCGAACCACTGAACGCGCCCCGCAGTGCCCTGATGGACGAGCACTACAAGGTCGCCATCTCCCGCCTGGGCCAGCGGGTGCGCGTGGCGGGCAGCGCGGAACTCGGCGGCAGCCTGGCCCACAAGCGGCCGGGCTCGCTGCAGACGCTGTACAAGGTGCTGCACGACTGGTTTCCGGGCGCTGCCAGCCGATCCCACGGCATCCAGGAATGGAAAGGTGCCCGGCCGATGTTGCCCGACGGGCCGCCCATCGTGGGCGCCAGCGGAATTTCCGGCCTGTGGCTCAACCTGGGGCACGGGTCCAGTGGCTGGGCCCTGGCATGCGGATCGGCCCGGGCGCTGGCCGACACGGTGCTGGGCCATGCGCCGGAACTCGACATGCGGGGATTCGGCATCGAACGGCTGGCGCGCTGACGCCTCGTTTGCTCGCTGCCGGGTTCCGTTTCGCTAAGGGAGACGGAAATTGCCAATATCCCACTGTCATGCCGGGCTTGATGAGCCTGCCCCGGACTTCGATCCGGGGGCATCCATGCAGTTGGAGCCACTGGATTGCGGATCGGGCCTGCCCCGGACCGCGATCCGGGGTCCGCAATGACAGGCGGAGAAAAGTGATACTTCTGCAATTTCCGTTTCGCTAACACAACCGGCTGCGCCATGCCTTCCTCCCCGACCCCCTTCGACCCGACCAAAGCGTGGCCGCTCTTTGATGTGGCCGCAACCAAACGCATCGAGCACCTGGCCTTGCAACGGGTGCCGCCCCACACGTTGATGCAACGCGCCGGTCTTGCCGCGGCCCGGCTGGCGCTTGCGTTGGCACCGCATGCCCGGCACATCTGGATCGCAGCCGGCCCGGGCAACAACGGCGGCGATGGCCTGGAGGCCGCGGCGCACCTGCAGCGCTGGGGCAAACCGACGGCAGTGACCTGGCTGGGCACGCAGACCGGCTCCAGCCCCGACACAGCGGCGGCGTGGCAACGCGCCACCGACGCTGGCGTCGAATTTATCGATGCGCCGCCGGCCCGGTTCGACCTGTGCCTGGACGCGCTGCTGGGCATTGGTGCCAGCCGCCCGCCCGAGGGCCGGATGGCCGCGTGGATCGATCACATGAACCAGGCTGCGGCGCCGATCCTGGCGATCGACCTACCCACTGGCCTGGACGCGGACACCGGGCACTGCGCGGGACGCCATGTGCGGGCCCACGCCACGCTGGGCCTGCTCACGCTCAAGCCAGGCCTGTTCACGGCCATGGGGCGGGACGCCGCGGGCCGTGTCTGGCTCGATGACCTGCAGGTCGACCCCGCCAGCCCCGACTTCGCGCGGATCGCGAGCCCTTGCGCCATCGGTGGCGGACAGCCTGCAGCGCGCCGGCGTCGACATGCGTCGCACAAGGGAAGTCATGGCGATGTGGCGATCGTGGGGGGCGCACCCGGCATGGCCGGCGCAGCCTTGCTGGCGGCGAGTGCCGCGCTGAATTTTGGTGCCGGGCGCGTCTACCTGGTGCCACTCGACCCGAACCTGACCAGCGCCACCTTGACCCAGCCGGAGTTGATGCTGAGCCAGGTGGATGCCGTGCGATGGGGCGGATCGACAGTGGTATGTGGGTGCGGCGGTGGCGACGCGGTACGTGCCCACCTGCCGCGGGTGTTGTCCAGCGCCCCGCAGCTGGTGCTGGACGCCGATGCGCTCAATGCCATCGCGCTTGATACGCAGCTGCAAGGCCAGTTGTGCAGCCGTGCGGCGCGCGGCTGGCAAACCGTCCTCACGCCACACCCACTGGAGGCAGCGCGGCTGCTCGGTGGCAGCGGCCGGTCGGTGCAGCAGGACAGGCTTGGCGCTGCGCGGCAATTGGCACAGCGGTTTCAATGCACCGTCGCGCTCAAGGGCTCAGGGACAGTTCTGGCCGCGCCGCAGGCGCTCAGCCGCATCAACACTACCGGCAATGCACGCCTGGGAAGTGCCGGTACCGGCGACGTGCTGGCTGGCGCCATCGGCGCGGCCATGGCAGCCGGGCTGCCGGCGTTCGAGGCCGCGTGGGAGGCGGTCTACCTGCATGGATTGCTGGCCGATCAATGGCCGGCCGACCGGCCGCTCACGGCCTCGCTACTGGCCCTCAGCCTGCAGCCGCACAGCGCCTGAGGCCGCCCCAAGCCCAGGTGGCCGGGCGATACGCCCGACAACCGGACCGCAAAGAGCAAGATCCGGCGGCGGCGCACGGGGCGCTGCCCCGGTTGGGCTTAGGGAAATGGAAATTGCCGATATACCGCTGTCATGCCGGACTTGATGAGCCTGCCCCGGACTTCGATCCGGGGGCATCCATGCAGCCCTGGTGCACTGGATTGCGGATCGAGTCCGCAATGAGTGCGCCCGTGAAGGCGCGACATTTGCACAGTGAAAGTCTGTGCCAGGGTAAGCCAAGGCCCTGTAGCTGAAAGTAACTGCGTCGCTGCGAGGCGGGGTGGAGAGCAACTGGAGGCGAACTGGCGGTGCGCA